>NZ_CP047351.1 GCF_011045835.1 Proteus terrae subsp. cibarius | reverse complement strand
TATTTATACAGTGCAATCATTGTACATTAATTTGAACAACCTTAAACTCTAGCTAAAATTGATTCATACAATCCCTTTTATGTTAAACGGGCGAGTTAGTTAGCAAAAACCTCCCGTTCATCCCCATTAAAGCCCCTCGAAACGATTTTAAGACACGATCACCCTATAAAACACCCAAATCTACGCTGAAAGTTTAGAACGGTTTTGCGGGCTTCTGAGTGCGTTTTTAACATCGTGCAAACTGACAAGTAAAACGATGCGAAATCGCTGAAAGTCACAAACTTGTTTTGTGGCAAGAAGCGATTTGACCAACCGAGTAAAACGAGGGCGGTAGGCTTTTTGTTTTTATCCTGATGAGCGTCCAGCGAAGAAAGGGAAAAACAGGGGGAGCCGAAACGAAATGACACGCCCCAGCGATGGCAAGTGAACCCCAGTGAACGTGTTTCGTTTTGGGGGCAAAGCCCCCCGTCAAGCGAAGCGTCTGACCACCACATTTTTGAGCGACCAAATACAGGGGCGAAAAAAGGGGGTGGTCAGACGAACGCAGTGAGTTTGACGGGCTTGGGTGAATGGTTTTTTTCGCAGGCGTCCAGCCGAAGAAAATAGCCAGAGGGCGGAGCCTTATGTCATTCATTTTCGTCCAGAAAATGAGTGGCATTGATACTGAAAGTATCATGGGGTGCAAGTTAGTAAAACTATGATTCTACCCATTATTTCACCCGTTATTCTGCCCGTTATACCTAAATTGGGTGCAATAACGGGTAAAGTAATAGGTAGAATAACAGGTGGATTAATGGGTAAGAAATAACACAACGTCATCTTGTGTCTATCTATTATTCTGTATCTTATTCTATGTATTATTCTACCTATTACAGACGAAATAGATAAAATAAGAGATAGAATAATAGATAGGATAATACATAAAATAATAGGTAAACCTAACGTCAGCGCACCTTTTCTTCGAGCTGTTTTAGCATCGAAATATCACCTAATAACCGTTGATTTTTACCTGTGAAAAAGATGATCGGACTGACATTTGCATTATCAATACTTCGGCTTAACTGAATTCCCATCGCCTGATAATCATCATCGTTTGTGCAATGGTATAACGCTAAAACAAGCTGACATTGTTCTGGAGTTCCGCATTCTATTGCCCAGCGGATCAACTCCGAAAAGGTCAATCCGTTCGGTTTCCAGTGTTTTTTATGCCGTGACGCTAACGCCTTAAATTTTTCACGCCCTTGATTATATTTTTCTGCCCCGATCACCGGATCTTCACAACGAACCCCTTGAACCGGTCGCTTATCAAATGACAATTCCCATAAATTTAATTCTTCGATGTATTCGTAATCTTCTGGCGATGCCAAACGAAATAATTGAGACATAGAGACACCCTCCGATCATGTGTGAACGGAGACAGTATAAGGCTTTCGAGAAATTCCGCTTCCTCGACGTGAAACAAGTTCACGCCTTGCGGCGAGCGTTGCGAATTGAATTTATGAGGTTTACCAAGCTCCAGATGTAACAAAGCCCCGTGACAGCATCACAGGGCTCTGGTACTCTAAATCTTGTGCATTCGTTGCTCAGATTAGACGTCGCAATCCAATCTTAGCAACGTGAGAGGCGCTTGTCACGTTCTCATTAAATACCAGCCAACGACATTAACCCAAATGCACCACTTGATTGACTCGGACTTAGCCCGGTCTCCGAAAGGATAAACAGGCAAATTGTGGTAGTAAAACGTACCGGAAAACGAAATTCCGGCTCTACCTCCGAATCACGCTGCGGTATCGAAAGATTACAGTGCGTACCTGATAAGAGCACCAATCAACGGACTAGGGATTTCTTGGATTGCGAAGTGTCGAAAGAAGCCCAACCTAACCAAACTTAGCCAGATTAACGAGCTAAGAGACCATGACCCAATAACTGATCATGGAGAAAAGCAAAGACAAGATGAAGATGTCGCTTCGCTCCGTTTTGATTAGTACCACATTGGGGCATTAGGCGTTTTTTACCTAGATTTTATCGGTGAACAATAACACCTAAACTCTCAACAAGCTGAAGCGCCTGCTCTCCATCCAACTTCACTCCATCTAAATTAATTCGCCTTGCATCAAGCTCGCCAAGCGCCCCACCCGTTAAATCACAACCAGTAAAATCAGCCAAAGACCAATCAAACGATGAAAACTCCCCACAAGAAAGATCGGAGCCACGAAACACGGCGCCAGTTATCACAGTGCCATTCCAGCGATTTTCCCACAGTTCGCACTTTTCTAATATGACTCTAGAAAAATTAGCGTAACTAAGATTTGTCTTGGTTATATAAGCACTACAAAACCATGACCTTGTAGTTATCATATTCATAAAATTAGCCCCTCGAAAATCAGCTCCTTGAGCTAAACACTCACTAATTTCAAGACCTAAGGCGCTAATGTTTTTAAAATTACTCATTGATAAATCGCAGCTTTTAAAGCTAGCGTTTTTTAGTTTGGCTCTATTAAAATCACACCCTTCCAAGCTATTCCTGTCGTAAAAACTACAATCAACAAATTCAGTATCAGTTAAATCAACCCCTGAAAAATCACAATTTGAAAAGGCAATATTTTTAACTCTATTCCCCGTAAATTGATCTCGTGAAAACTTTTCATTGATAAAGTGCTTTTCCATACATGCTACACCTGGT
>NZ_CP047350.1 GCF_011045835.1 Proteus terrae subsp. cibarius | reverse complement strand
GCCGCCAGCATTGTCAATGCTCCCGCTGCTACCGTCGCTGAAAACACTAGCTGGTAGATGCGACGCTTAGCCCCCGCAGTGCCGCTCATAAAACGCAGGGCTGCCGCTTCATATCGGAAATGAGCGAACTCACCCCGAAGGGTGCTATCTGTCCCCTGTGGCGATTGTGGGCGCTTTGACAGGGCAGGGCGAGGATGGCTGGCGACTTTCTTGATCATCGCTTCACATTTCCCCAGTTTCGCCAATTCAGTGGCCGCTACAGATGCTGTCATGTTGTCACACCTCGTCGCTATGTGTCTTGTTTAGCTGGCGCTCGTACTCGTTTAGCGCCCGGCGAATTTTTGCTAAGGCAGTGGCGCGTTGTCTTAACACGGCATACCTGGTTTCAACTTGCTGGATCAACTCTTGTGCCCAGACAGGCTCTTTCTTGAAGTGCGACATGCTGTAGGCATGACCGCGACCCTTCTTGATATGTGTCGATAGAACCCTTTTCTTTTGTCCGGGAACTTGTTCGACAAATCTGTTGCGATACCACTCTGCAACGAGTGATACGCCTAGAATGCGAACCCGTGTACCGACACGCCCTTGTTCGTCCTCTGACGCTTCTTCACGCGCTGATTTGTGCGCGTTCCAGTACATGTCCGCTTCCTGCTGCGCCTCGACAGCAAGAACCGCTAAGGCGTGATCCAGTTTGCTCCGTACCTCTGCAACAAACTCTCGTCCCTCTGCCTCTAGCAGATCCTCTGTTATCTCGGATCGTTCTTCTTCGAGCTTCGGATCTAGCAGATCTAGCCATCGCTCTGTTGGTAGACTCACCTCAATACCCTCCCAATTCCTATCCAATTCCTATCCACATAACTATCTATCTGGAATTTAAAGCTGATTATTCCAATACTGGAATCTAGTTCTGTCACTAGGCTAACCCATCTTTGGAATTTGTCAAATTTCCCTCTATCTATCTGGAATCTTGATGCTCTTATTCTTTCACAGCCTCTTTACATATGAATCTATATTTAAAGATTCCAGATATATTGGATATGGCATCAAAGATTCCAAATGCCTCTTTACCACCGTCTCTCGATGCTGGAGGGCAAGCGGTTCTCGATGCGAGGGTAAGGTCTGTTTATCTGAGCCTATCCGTGCAGCGTTCCCATAGGTTCCCTTACTCAACGATCAAAAAGCCACCGAAAAGCAACCTATATGCCCCTTTTGGGCAATTACACAGGCCATCTGTCCCCGCTTTTAGCCTTATTCTCTATCCAACACGCGGCAAGCAATCGAAAAGCAATCTAAAAGCAATCTTTGGAGGATTTCATGAGTCAATTTGTTCTGGGTTTGGATATTGGTTACTCCAACCTGAAAATGGCAATGGGGTATAAAGGTGAGGAAGCTCGCACAGTCGTCATGCCGGTGGGGGCAGGTCCATTGGAACTGATGCCACAACAGTTAACTGGCGGTGCAGGGACCTGCATTCAGGTTGTGATTGATGGAGAGAAATGGGTTGCAGGCGTCGAGCCTGACCGATTGCAAGGATGGGAGCGTGAGCTTCACGGCGACTATCCTTCGACCAATCCATACAAGGCTCTTTTCTACGCTGCACTCCTGATGTCCGAGCAGAAGGAGATCGATGTGCTGGTGACTGGCCTGCCTGTTAGTCAGTACATGGACGTAGAGCGCAGAGAGGCGTTGAAATCTCGGCTTGAGGGTGAACACCAGATCACGCCAAAACGATCGGTAGCGGTTAAGTCTGTCGTGGTTGTACCTCAACCTGCCGGTGCTTACATGGATGTTGTAAGTTCAACCAAAGATGAAGACCTCCTGGAGATTATCCAGGGAGGAAAAACCGTTGTAATTGACCCTGGGTTCTTTTCTGTAGACTGGGTAGCTCTTGAAGAGGGAGAGGTCCGCTATCACTCATCTGGCACCAGCCTCAAGGCGATGTCGGTGTTGCTACAGGAAACGGACCGGCTAATTCAGGAAGACCACGGCGGTGCCCCTGGCATCGAAAAGATCGAGAAAGCTATTCGTGCCGGTAAGGCCGAAATCTTCCTCTACGGTGAAAAGGTATCGATCAAAGACTACTTCAAGAAAGCCTCAACCAAAGTCGCTCAAAACGCCTTGATCCCTATGCGGAAGTCAATGCGTGAGGACGGGATGGATGCTGACGTAGTTCTGCTGGCTGGCGGCGGTGCCGAGGCTTACCAAGATGCGGCCAAGGAGCTTTTCCCTAAGAGCAGGATCGTACTGCCCAACGAATCCGTGGCATCCAATGCCAGGGGCTTCTGGTTCTGCGGCTGATAGATAGGAGGTCGTTGTGGCTGGTAGCAAATGGGATGGAAAAATATCTAATCTGAACATATCGGAGCAAGCCTTTCCGGAGCTCTATCGTGAACTGTCCCAGATGCAGCATAAGGCGCGTAGTGATCGGCTCCGCGCCCTTGCTCTATTGGGTCTTTATTCTCTTCGATTTTCTGGCAACATTGGGTCTTTTGAGCAACAGAGTTCAGAGAGTCAACCTGCACAGCATCAAAATTCGCCAGTGCAGACTGACGCAAAACTGAACTCTCAACGTGATTCACTTAAAGGAAAACTGATGGGCTCCGTATGACATGAAAGACCACGAGGAGTTCTCTACGCTATCAGCGGCTGAACGTAGAGAGTTAATAATCGCAGAGTTAAAGCGTAAAAGCCGCATTCGCACCCTGTTGCGAGGACTCCCGTTAGATGAAGTTCGGGAGATCATTGACAGAATGAAGGGCGTTCTCAATGAACTGGAGGAAGAGTACAAAAAGCGAGAAGAAGAAGAAAAAGAAAAGCGAGCTCAGGCTGAGCGAATAATGAGCGACATGGAATCCTGCGGTGTGGACATCGGCTTGCTCAACGAAATGTTCACGAGCAGATCAGAACCTGATAATGCTAAATATTCAAAAGACGGAGTTTCGTGGAGTGGGCAAGGACGTCGCCCGGATGCTTTCAAGGGGTTGGGAGCTGTCGAGCTGGAGCGCTACCGTATCCCACAGAAGAAGTAAAAAAATGAGCGCCGCAAAGTTTGGGCGCTCATCTTCTGGTCCGAAATGTCATAGTCTACTCAAGCACACTCTTTCTCCCCACCACCATGCCTTCCTTGTTCTTTGCAGAACGGACATTCAACGCAGGTTCTTTGATTAACAGAGGTGAAGTACGTACACTTGCAGTTGTCGCACACCTCCAGCATTGCGTCCCCACTTCTCAGCTCCGAAGCAAGACACCAGGCATCAGTAATATCAAACGGAGCCCACCGAGCACCTTTCATTCCGGGCACTTCTTTGCGGATTGCGTGATACATTCTAAATGCCTTGTTCAAGGCTTTGATGTTCACAGACCGCAACACGGCTTCTCCACCAATGTTGAAGTAGAGCTGCATTAGAAGAGAGGCCTGTATCTTGGATGTGTGACTATGAATCAGTGTCGCACCACCCCGGAAAGTTCTGGATTTTCGTTCCAGAGTATATCCGTCCCTCTCCAGATCCTGGTAAAGCCGTCTGACCTGTTTGTAGGTCAGACCAGTCTCGATCATGATGATTTTTGTGATGTACCCAGCAAGGGCCATGTGTCGAGCTGTAACCCAGCGACCCAATGTACCAGAGTTGCCAATGTTCATCTCCACCTCCCACGTCCCTGTAGAGACTGTTGCAGTTTTTTCAATACCGGGTGTGTTAACTCTTCCCGGCTGTCATCGAGAATTTCTTCAATGATGCTCGGAGCAAAACGAAGCGTAAAATGCGTAACCGTTGTTCCAGACATGTGGCGCAACTGGCTGTCTGTTGCCTTAGCCACCAGCTCCGCAAGCTCTCTCGAAACCCCGAAAACTTCCTTTGCCATCTCCGGGTCTCTCGATGCGACGCGGTTAAATAGCAACCAGTAGGCAGCATCAAATTCATCAACACTATGGTTGATAAAAACTACAGGGTCGTAGTCGCCAGAGAGTCGCGTGATGATGTTCTGCTCTGCTGTTTCGAGTTTGAAAGAGATCAACACGCCAGAGGCCAGAGCTTCCAATTGGGAAGGTGTTGCCAGTGACAGCTTTTGAACGGTGTCCATGCCCAAAGAAAATTGTGAGGCCGCATCATCTGGACGTTCTTTTGCCAGAGTGGATAGCAGGTTCCACAATGTCAGATCGAACTCGTAGACGTTTCTATCAGCTTCTTCTTGATCGAGGTTGACGGCTCTTGCATCCCACGCACCAATAATATCCAGTTCCAACATTCCGCCCCCCTCACAAATCACGAAGGTTGCGATAGATAGCCAAGACTCGGCTACCATAGTTTCTGGCTCGGATTTCGTCTTCCCAGGCGTGATAGCGGCCAACGCCAAGCTCCAAGTCATTTGGAGATGACTGAATGGCTTCTGATAGCACCTCTGCCCCAACCATGACGTTGGTCTCTGGGTCGAGAAGATCTGCTGGAGAAGAAACTCTATGACCATTCCACCGGATGCTCACTTGCATAAACCCGACATCAATGGCACGACCGTACTGCTGCTGAAACTCAGCGAGCTTAGCCTTTGCCTGATCTTCCGACTTAGCATAGAAAGGAAGCCCAGGAACGCGAAGCGTCCAAGGCCAAGGACTTATAGAGCCATTACCTCTCCCTGATGCAGATTCGGCCAATGCGACCGAATACACTAGAAGAGGGTCGAGGTTATATGCTTTCGCTGCTTTGTCGAAGATGGTTCCGCTCAGGTCAATAGCATTCGCTGTTGATGAAAGGAGAGCCGCAGACAGAACTAGCGCCTTGGCTTTGTTCTTCATCAGCTTGCCTCCTTATGTCTGAGGGGTATTTCGTGTTCTTCGTCGTACCGCTCCGGCCAAATCTCAGACGGCTTCACACCCAAAGCTGTAGCTATCTCATGTTCCCAGCGTGGACTGGGCTTATAGAGTGCCGTAGACACCACCTGCCGAGATGTTTTGTGTTTTCTGCCCAATGCGGCCAGAGAAAGCCCCTGGATCTTGAGTTTGTACTTGATCCACTCACGTTTCTTCTCTGGGTCGCTTGGGATGTCTATCAATTGGCATTTATCCATTGTTTGCCACCCTTTAAACTGCGTTGTTAGCCATACAAAAAGTGCGTTATTCGATGAACGCTTTTAGAGTTCTTCTATTGTCACAAACTGACACATTTTGCGCCTTTACAAGCCCAAATAATGATGCTGTCAACAATAAAAAACCTTTAAAAACATACACTTAACTTTGTACCGACGGAACAAAGTTACAATACTTTTAGTAATCAATGGGATACGGATATTTTTGCGATAGTAATGGAAAGTGCGCCAAAAGAATGGCGGAAATAGCGCACGGGGAGTGCGGTATTTTGTGATATTAAATAGCGTTTAGGTATAAGTGATTTTAGGGATACAGCGAGGGCTGAAATTGCGAATACAGCAGGAGCTGAGGAGGGCAGGGAAGGCAAAGGCGCATCCCGACCACACAAGGATGATGGTGTTTACAGAAAGAGATATTTGAGAAAGAGAACTCTGCGGTGTTGCAGATGGGGACCAAAGCGTTAGCAATGGCCTATTCCATAGTGTATGCGATTTGTTTGACATGTTCAACTATGTAATGCTTTGTCAATAAACGCCTTGTTCCGTAAGGGCAAACTTTCACATGTGAAAGTTTGAGGGCAAATTCTAATCGAAGAAGTTGCCAATGGAATGGTTGTTTAGCAAAAAATAGTCAAACTTTCACAGTTGCATTTTTTGATGCCGTGGTAAACTGGAGGTAAAGAGTAAGGGGGTTGATATGAAACATGTGGTCAATATTCTTCTGCTGGGAATGGTGCTTCTGGGAATAGCCATGATGGCTGACACACCTTGGGGACTTGGTGTGGCGCTGGCTCCCTTCGGCGTTTGGGGTGCTCGTTTCCTATTTCTGGTTCACAAAAGCCTTTGGGCTGCTGTTATCTTTTGGGGAGGGATCGCTTACTTCCAGTGGCAAGTTGCTTTGGTTGTCGGGGCTCTGTTTGGACTAACGTGCTTTATCCGCGTTGCGCGGTCAGCATATAAAGAGGCACCACCTACCCGGCGCAGAAAAAAACAAACTGGTGGGTTTCAAGATTCCTATGATTTTGACCAGCGCTTCCATATTGGAGCTGGAGACGAATAAGGGGGCCTGCTGGCCCCCTTATTATTTGGTTGGTCTTTTAGAACCTTTGATTTGCTATGTTGTACCCCCTGACGGCAGTCAAATAGCTACCTGAACGGTCTCCAGCTTCCGTCGAGTTCTGCAATACGTTTACCAGCTTGTCCGTAAACTCTTCGTTTTGCTGAGAAAGAACAGGCTGACCTCCTTGCATCATCGGTGAGCCATCCGGGTTACGTTCTGCATACTCCATTTTCAGATTCTGAACAGCCTGGTTCATGCGACCTTCGTTTGTGTCAAACGATTCGGCATAAACAGCGGCTTGGGATTCAGTCAGCCCATAACGGCTTTGAGCGATAGACTGCATCGTTTCTTTGAACTCATCACCGTACTGGTTCATAAACTGCTGCGCGGCTCCACCACCAGCTTCTGCGGCAGAGGATAGCGCTGCTGCATAGAACGCGCCGCGTTCCTCAATGCTCATCCCTTTAGCGGCTTCCGATAGATCAGATTTACCAGTTAACCACTCCTTCGCTGCATCATAGCCGCTTGCAGCAGCTCCCATGACGTTGCGGCCAAGTTTAGCCATACCGACCATCGCATCACCGGCCCAGCCAAACTCCTCTTGCACGGCCTGGTCGCCGCGTTGAGTGGCCGCGATGAATTGGTCGCGTTGTTCAGGTGTCATCGTTCTCATTTGATCCATCGCTCTTGAGAACGCATCAGCGCCAGCTTGACCACCAGCAATGAGAGCTCCACCTGCTTGTTCAGCTCTGCGGCCCATCCAATCACTGGAGTTGTCCCACGCTCCCCACGCCGAAGCGCTCCAAGACATTTCCGGAAGCGAGTTCATAAGGTTATCTTGGGCTTTTTTCAGTTCAGGAGCAGATACATTTCGCTCTGTTTGCTGTGCTTGGTTATGAAGAGCTGACGTACCGGCTGCATGTTCATTTTGAACAAGGGGGCTATTCGTTGGTAACTGCCCAGCTTCTGATGCCGGATTAGTTCCAGCCATCCCAGCCACATTCTCCCGGAATCCGGTTGGGATGTTAGGTCCACTGCCTACAGCCCCTTGAACCTGACCTGGTAGGCCTTGAACATTCGGGCCTTCAATGCCGTTATTTCCGTAAGCATCACCACTAAATGCTCCGTTGCGACCGGACGCGGTATTGATCGCCTGTAGTGCGGCTTGATACCCGCCAAGCTCCTTACCCTGTTCGTAATTTTTGGAGTTGGTCATTGCTGTCATTCGCGCTGCTGCCTGGGCCACTTGAGGAGACATTCCGTAGGCTTGGTATCTTTGCTGTAGTGAAGCCGCCTCGTCTTTAACCGATTGCGGCGCGGCATTTCGGAAATAGTCATTCAGTTGGTTCATGGCCGCAGGGGTTTGTGCTACTGCACCACCGAGAGTTTTAAAGTCGGTATTAGTCATGGAGCCCATTTGGTTTTGGAGCTGACTCATTGTTGTGAAGGTGTCCGATGCAGACACCAGTTCAGAAGCGGACTTGGATAGGTTCTGGGATAAGCTATCGCCCCAGGTTTGCTTGAATGACTCGCTTCCAGAACGGCTGAAACCCTGCGCTAATTGATTTGTCAACGCCTGGCTATCGGTTTGCGAATAGCTCACACCCTTCATGAACTGGGACACATCACTCGCTGACCAGCTTGAAGAGTCTTGAGTTGATGACTCTGTTGCTCCCTTCGCTTGCGCTTTGATGTCCAGGACATCACTGCCGCCGCCTGATTCGCCATTACCACCAGCAGGAACTAGGGCTGTACTGTTTGATTTCACACCAGCAGCGGCCTTCATTGCTGCCCTGGCCTTGCCAACCATAGGCATAAGCATGGACGCAGCTTCGTCAACATCGAGTGTGCCCATAGCCTGCATGGCAAAAGCACCTTTGACAGCATCAGAGTGGCTATCATCCACCTGGAACTTATCCATGAAGTTCTTGGCTTGCTGGTTGATCAATTGGCTTTGAGCTGTGTTTTGCGACGAAACGTTGCGCCCGACATTGGAGAGTCTTGAATAGGCTTGATCCTGACTTACTCCATCAGAAAAACCTCGACCAAGAGTGCTTTGGAAAGCCTCCGATTTCTGACTTTGTAATGCCTGTGCGGAGCTCACGCCTGATGCCAAGGTGGAGCCAAGCGAGAAGGTACTGATCATGCTTTCTGCGCCGTTTGCAATCGCACCACTGAACTGGTTGTGATTGTACGCTGGCTGACTTTGCATAACCGGACCTTGCTTGAGTAGATCTGGCGTTTGCATCTTTTCGTCAACGTGGTCAGAACCACTTATTCTCGATGCCAAGCTGGTGAAGGCGTAGGTGCTACCTGTGACGATAAACAGGGAAATCACCGGAGTGGCCGCAGCCAACATGCCGCCGGTTGCAATCCAGTGTTGCAGAACATCTCCAGTTGAGGAAAGAGCGTACATGGAGTTGAGACCACCAGCACTGAGGCTAGACATCTCATTTGACGCGGCGGTATGAACAAACAGGTTTATAATTGAGAGGACTGGCATCCATAGCTGAATCCAGAGGATGGTTTGTACATATTTCCCGGCTAACTGGAGGCCGAAGCTGCCCATCACGATAATAAAAGCAATGATCGGGGTTATAGCATAAATAAAGCCTTCAAAGAACGTCAGCATTGGTCGGACGACGGTCATGAACATCGACTGCTCTGCGGCCCACTGTGTGTTCCGTTGCTGAATAGCCTGGTTGACCATCAATGCAGAGCCATAATCCTGGAGGTCCTGATAACGTCCTGCTGCGGCTTCATAATAGAGGGGCTCCAGAACGGCGGCTTTCAGATAGTCGATTGATGACGTAGTTGTGGCACCCATCGCTTGAAGCGAATCGGTCAGCTTCGTTAGAGCGTTGTCTCCAGTTGACGTGTCAATACCCAGTAGGCTGTTAAGAGCATCAACAACAACCGGGCTGCTTAGGTTGGCGGTTGCAGTGCTAATAGCCACCCATCCGTCAGTACATGTGTAGTCAGCGCCGTCAGGGTTTGCTGTAGACAAATACAACCTAGTTCCGTAGAGCTGTGAGTTGAATCGCAAAGCTGAGTCAGTTGAACGGTTCATCAACTCATCAAGGGACATTAGGTTGAGATCGACTTTGGTTAACGTGCATTCCCGAATGTAATTGTTCCAGGAACGCCTCACGTCAACATAGCCGCCTCCATTTGCTGAGTTAAGCGCAGTAAAAACTCCTGTGTCATAGGCTCGCCGTCTGACGTCATTCAACAGTTTCAGTGTTTCGGAAAAGTGGCTTTCCGTGACATTGGGTACGATTACCCCATATCCAGTTTCAAACAAATTGGTGATGGTGTATCCCACGTTGGATATGACACCTCCAGCAAAGCCTACCCCAATAGGGACATTGGCGACGACTCGAACCTGCCCTGTATAAGCGTCCTCGATAGTCACAGTTGTGGTTGGGCCGAAGAAACAGGCATATAGAATCCAACCTACCAGCACTTGCTGGAGGTTGATTTGCTTTGCGCCCTGAAAGACGGACTGAATACAGATCATCAAGACCCCAAGAAGCAGGCCAATACTGACCATCTTCTCGAAATCCCCGGTGCCGGTGATCATTGATACTGCAATCAGGATTTGCTCCAGAAAAGCAGAGTCACCGATAGAGTGGATTGAAAAAGATCCCATTCCAATAGCTCCTTAGTTCGTGCTAGGAGGATTGGACAAAGTTGCCAGCATGTATTTTTGCTTGCGGATGTTGTCCAGTAGGTTGTTGTATTTCTCAATTTGGCTTGCCAGATCGCCGTATTGAGAGGACAGGATTGTGTATTCAGCACGGATTTGCTGTTGCGATTGCGCGAGAAGCTCTAGTGCCTCTTTCTTGTAGGGTGATTTGCTGTTAGCCATCGCAATGCGAGCTGCGCGGAAGAACTCTTCCGAGAAGCTATACATCATGGTCAGGGCTATCGCTCCTGATGACTCTGTTGCGAACAGGTTAGCGCCGTCCTGTGAAAGGACAGACAAGTTACGAACAATGGTGCCAATCCCTCCGGGGAGGTTAGAAACAAAGGCCTTTTCTGGGTCGGTTAAGGTTCCAGAGTTCGTTGCGTATTTGTAGATCACACCAGGTGTAGAGCTTGTTCCTAACAGCATATCGGTGATCTGGTTCTTGATACCTTTGAGCACGACAGTTTTATTGCTGGAGCCAGCACTCAGGCAGTTGGTCGTATCAGAATCACAGGAATAGATCTCAACAGAACCGCCTGAAATCAGGTCTGACAAGGTGATCTTGTTACCTGGTAGGGTCGTCAGAGGGGTTGTTTTCGCACCAGTGCCGGTTGAGTTCGGGTCGTTTACCAGATCACCAATGATGACTGTGCCGGTTAAAGACATGATCGCTTCAAGAAGGGTGTTATCCCCGTACTGGAACCAGGTGTTGGCGTTGTTGCTCTTGAGTTGCTTCCAGACGATGTTGCCAATCATCTTGTTGTATTCGTCAGGTTTGTTGGCTTTCAGTTCTTCCAGAGGACTCTTGCCGCTGGTTTCCTGCTTGGACCCGAAGAAGTCTTCATACAGGCCGGAAGTTGTCGCGGTTATAGAAGCATCAGTTTTGTGTTTAAGGTCCATGCCGCTGGTTAGGTCGTTCACGAAACCTTGAGCGAGCTGGCAGGAGTTGCCCAGATGTTGGTTGAGCGCTTGCACTTTCTTCTGGAAGTTCTCTATCCACTTCGCTCCGTCCGGGAAAACGTTATCGAGCGCAAGCTGGAAGGCATAGCCCTTGGCGTTGGCTGCTACAGCCCGAAGGAGTTGGACAATTTGATCCGCGTTAATGAAGGAAAGCGAACCGCCGAACAGATCTACACCACCGCAACCAGCTTTCCATGATGGAGGGGCAAAGCTCACCAGGTTCTCGTCGAAGATTCGTGTCTTTGCAGTGAACCGGCCACCAGCTAAAACGCCACGTCGTTGGCTTTCATAAACCCCAGGTGGTGTTGTGTTGCTCATTTCATTGAAGAGTTTGTCCATCTGTGATTGGAGGCCGTTAGCGGCTATCGCCCCTGTCGGTGCCATGACGAGACTGGCCGCCACACTCAGGGCAAGCAGGCTCCTTTTTAATGTCTTGTGCGTGACCATCTTAGTTCTCCTGTAATTTGTCCCGGATGTACTTCATGAGTTGTTCCGGTGGCACAAAGTTGTCTTTATCACCGCTCGCTTGAGATAGCTGTTTGAGGTCAGAGCCCAGCTCTGGTGAGGCCAAGCGTTCGGCTATGTTGTTTTCCAGGTTGAGTACCGGACGTGTACGGTTAAACTCTTCGTCTGTGACCCAACCATTGCGTTTTGCTGCGACCAAAATCCTGTGATTCAGCTCAGGAAGAGACATTGGCCCTTGTCCTATAGGAGCGAACTGACCGTCTGGAGATGCGAGGTAAACAGCAGGGAAAGTTACGATACCAAGTTGTTTGGCATGGCCTTCATCGGTTTTGTAATGGGGGAAAAGCCCACTGGGGAGTGGTTTGCCGTCCATAGATACAGGAATGATCGAGAATCCTTCTCCTTGTTCCAACATCTTGATGAGCGGTGCTTGCAAGTCACTGTAGTCATCGTCGGACTTGTAGAAGAAGAATATCCCTACGCGTTCGGCTACGCTTTTGAGTAGCATGTTTTTGGCGTTACCAGCGTCACGATCAACTTGTTGTGAGGCAAACGTGGCAGCAGGACGTCGAGTAATTTCATCCAAGAAAGGATCACCTACGACCGCCAGCTCTGTAGCATCGGAAAATTGTTCAGAGCGATCTATCGCAAATCGTTGCAAGTAGAGAAACGTCCTGACGTTTTCAACGGTAGGATTGTTCCAAGCAAGGTCTTTGTACTTGGGTAAGTTTTCCCGGAACCATTCCGCTGAGAACATTTCTGGGCCGCTCGGAAGCGGAGCAGCAGGCTTAGGCTGTGTAGGCTTCGCTTCTGCCACAGGCTTTGGTTTGGGCTTTTCGGGTTTTTTCTCTGGTTCTTTGGGCTCTTCCTTGTACCAGAACCAACCCTCTTCCTTTCGCTCATAAAAACCAGGTCTTGTGCCATCTTGAGCCCAAGCCTGGTGTGATGCCCCCAGCGTGAGCGCTGCAAGGAGCAGTAAATTCAAAGGTGATTTTTTCATAGTCTCACGCACGTATTTTCCCATGCTCGATATGGTAGAGGTGGGAGGCGTGAAATTAGGCAGGTGTAAGCGCCCATTTAGGGCGCTTAGAGCGTTTTATTTGTCAACTTTCACATGTGAAAGAATTGACCAAACTATTTGGTCGTGTCCTCTTCAACTTCTGTCGCTTCTGCGGCCATCTTCATCTGCTTCTCGACCATGCGTTTTTGGGTGATGTAGCGGATAACCATCTCGACAGCGCTGTTCAACGCAAGGATTCGCATCGCTCTGGTGGATGCAACGTAGAGCAGGTTTATTTCATCGTCACGGGCCATTGGGTCGAGCTCTGGGTCCAGGACATCCGGAAAGTCGTCATAGAGCTGAACAAAGTCCCACTCCAACCCTTTGCACCGATGAGCTGTTGAGACCGTAATGTCAGCCCCAAACTCTTCTTTGACTGTATTGCGTCGTAGAGTGGTGAGTCGTTCAGGGATTTCATCGTAGCTGTTGATGATCTTGACAGCCCTCATCATCTCAGGGTCTTTGGTCGCCTTCGCTACTTCTTGATACTCGAAGTAGTCTTCATACTCATCAAGCAGTTTCTTATTCTTTACCCGGTCTGGCTCTGCCATCGAAAACCAGTACAAATCCTGGAGCTCATTGATCTGGTAAGCGTCGATTCCACCGACCCAGAATACCTGCGCTCCGGATTCGGTCGCAGAGAGCGCCGTCTCTATAACCCCCATGACGGTTCGGTGAAGTATTGCGCGGTGGCCCACGTCACCTGGTAAAAACATGAGTACCTGATCTGCTGGTCCCCGGCCAACAACAGGTCGTGTTTCACCTTTGAGTTCAAGAAGGGCGTTTGCCACCAGCGAAACGTTGGGGCCAAAGCGGAAGCTATGAGTGAGATAGAGTTGGTCGGCGTTCATGAGCTCTTTGCTATCAAGGGCGTTGTTTGCGCCTCTGAACCTATAGATCTGCTGGTGGCGATCTCCAACCAGGATTACCTTGCAGTTCTGCTGTAGGACGATGCTACTTGTTACGGGGTTAGCGTCTTGTGCTTCATCAAAAAGAATGGTGGTGTACCGGCGAGACAGATTCGGCATCCCGAGCTGATACTGTTTGAGGTAGCAATCGTGTACGGTCGGGAACGGATCTTGAACGTTTGTCATCCGTTTCCATATGAGCTCAGCACCTTCGACCACCTGGATTTGGTATCTCTCCTGTTTGGACGTAAGCACTTTACCCGTATCGGCGCGAGCAAAATGCGTATAAAGAATCCGCATGTCTGCACTACACATAAAGGCGTTGAGCGTATCGAGAATATCTTTGGCAAACGTCCAGTTCTTGGTATTCACCGCTTGGGCAATATCGGTGAGCCTTAGGTTGCCGGAGAGTTTGTGCTGGTAGCCCCTTCCTATAGTGGCGTAGGCAAGCTGGTGGGACGTTTTGCAGTCTACGTTTGCAGGAAACTTTTCTCTTGCCTCGTCGCGGATAGCCCTGTTGTATGCCAAGTAGAGGATACGTGAATCGAGGTTGTTGTGGGCGTACTTCACCAGTGTCGTGGTTTTACCCGTTCCAGCGTAGGCCTTAACGACAAGGCGAGGCCCTTTGTACTGAGTGATCAGTGATTGTTCTGGTGTGTCAGGAGGAAGTTGTTTCATGAGGCCCCCTACGACAAACACATCTGGAGAGTGATGCGCTTCTTTTGTGTCGAGAGGAACGTACTGATCCGCTTTTCTTCTCGGGGGAGGGATACTTCACAATCCAGATCTGTCCACCAGTCTGGGGCTTTACCTTGAGCCACCTCCGTAACCCAACTATGGAGACGGTGTAACCAGCGATAGTCGCCAATAGATGAGGTGGCTAGTGTCATAGCCTCCTCAATCTTGGTTTGAAGAGCCGCAGCTCTGTGTCGCCACTCTTCTGAATATTTAGCCTTTCGCGCCATCAGTTTTCCTCTTTCTTTTTCCCTCCCTTACCAGCTTTAGCGAGCTCTTGCTCCAACCCAGAAATTTTGGTCAGTGCATCATTGAGTCTTTGTTCGAGGCTCTTGGCCTGCTGGTCTTTTTCCTGCAACTGACCAGCCATCATGCCTTTGTCTTGAACAAGAGCGCGAGCTTCTGCTTCGGCGCTGGATAATTTGGCGTCCAGCTTTTCTACCTCTCCAGATAGGCGCTGGCACTCTCGTTCAGCGGATTCGCCATGAGCTTTGGCTGTGGCAAGGGAGTCCTGTGATTGGGCCAGTTTGGCCTGTACATTTTCGAGCTGCTCTTTCAACGATGTTTTTTGTTCCTGAGCGGCCCGGAGCTTTTCTGTCTGCTCTATACTCTTGCCTTTTTGCTCCTCCAACTCACCCTCTGTAGTTGCCAATTTTTGGCTCAAAGAGCGATTTTCGCTTTTAGCTTGCTCCAGGTGATCCTGTGCTCGGGTCAGATCTGCGGCTTTCGCCTCCAGCTTGCCCTCCAACTCAACGATCCGCTTTTCCAGCTTATCAATGTCAGCCAGTGAGCGTTCTAGCTCCGCAGACTTGAGGGATAGCGAGTTTTCTGCCTTACCAAGGGCCGCATCGAGCTCTGATTTTTTGTTGGTGAGAGCTTCAAGTTGTTCCTCCAGTAGCTCAGCCCGTTCGGTGGCATCATTTGCCATGTCCACGGCTTGCTGCATATCTTCCTGGTACTCAATTTCTTTCTGTCGTAGCAGTTCACGCTCGCGCTCAAGCTGTTCATCGGCGCTTGCTTTGGCTACCGTATAGATCTTCTGTAGGAAGAGCTCAGCATCGCTCATAACCGATTCTGGAAGGACTACCTCTACCAGCTCTTCATCGAGGGAGTGTTCCTCTGACCACTGTTTGAGATACGTTGAAATGGTGGTAAAGCTCCCCTTGCCAATGATGTCTCTGATAGCGATGACCGTTGGGCGTTTACCGGCGTCCTTGAGCTTTTGGGCCGCAGCCGCTACATCGTCAAACTCAACCAATTTTCTTGCCATGAGAACGTTCCTTTTAATTTGTAATGTTTACGATAATTACGATAATACGGTAATTATCATAATTATATATCATGCTGCTGTCGATTGGAATTGTTTGTGTGGGACAAAGCCCTTCCGGCTGCGGAAAAGCCTTGTTACGCGGTCACGCTGATTCATCCAGGGAAGGATTCGATAGTGACTCCACCGAAGGTGCCAAGGATTTCCGATGCCGCTTTATCAGATCGAGTTTTGCGTTGTTCTGAGGCGTCAAAGTTACGAAGCAATTTGAGCTGAACATCCTTATCCTGGAGCACGATCAGGGGCATTGGCGCGGTAACGGTTTTGAGTACCCCTGCGGCCATGACGTTTGCCACCGGTTGAACCTTTACTTCCCTTCGCTCCCGGAGATAAGGCTCCGGGGTGCTGGCGATCTTCTGGATAAGCTGCTCCAGGGGAAGTTGATAGTCTGGCCCAGATCGCTCCAGCTCCTCTCTGATGCGTTGCAAAAGCTCCTCTTTTACGGGCTTCTTCAAGGAGTCCTTCCGTTGCCAGGTGAAGCGGATAGAGTCGATGTCGCCATTGGTATAGCACCGAATTTGTCTGTAAAGGTGGAGAGTCATGACACCAGGGCAGTCCGCTCGAAGTGCTTCAAACCTCTCTTGCCTGGTGGGGTACGTCGAGATAATGAACTCCTCGATACCAGCTTTGGCCGCGTTGATGCGTTCAACCGTCGCCGCAATTTCGTCAGCTACACCAATCCTGGAAGGGGAGAACCAGAGTACCCCCACGGTGCGCCTGGCAGACTTCTGCGAATAGTCTGGGTTGATGTGAAGATCTCTGTAGCTGTGCGCTGCCAGCTCAAGAGCTTCGCGCCCAGTTTGTTCAGTTACGACAATCTTGTTGACGGGCTCGTTCTCCATTCCTTTTCCGGTAGGAGGGATGGCCGCAACTTTTGCGTACCGTGGCGGTAGTCGTTTGATAAGAGAGGACAGGTTCGTTAAGTCGCGGCACATGGCCGAGAATTGTTCTGATATGAAGTTTTTAGCCATGCTGCCGCCTATGTGTGGGTTTGTTCTAACAGTTCATTGGTTACATAGTAGACAGATTTAGACCATCATGCAACGAGGGGGAGGGGCAAGAATACGCCTCCGCTTCGCGTCGGCGGGTGCCCTGTTTGACCTTCGTGTGTGAGATTAGATTGAGAAAGAGAGAGAAAAAGAGAGAAAGAAGAAAAGCGCGGGGCAAGCCAGAAATGTGGCTGAGGGGGACTGCTGGGGTGGGGCTGGCACCCTCTATACCCCACTTTGCATGATGGTCTAACTTTGTGGTTATAGGACGACTTTTAGAGTGCCTAGATTTGCTCGATTAGGACAAATTTCGGTCCATCCACGCTGATTGGCGTAGCAGCGCGATGGCATCAGAAGGGGTAACTTTCCATGCGTTGGAAAGCTGGCGAACTGCGAAGACTGCGAGCTCCATTCGGTCGTCATCATTGATGAAATTCTGGAGCTGGTTTCCTCGCTCACTAAGGATGATCGCAACACCGGCCTTGCCGTTGTTGTAAACCGCAAAGCTCTTATTCTTCGCGTCGCCGTGATAGGAACCCTCAGCCTTGCTACGCAAACCAAAGAGAACGCTGCAAAACGCCGTCAGTTCGCCGCGAGTGAGCTGCACCGTGATCTTGCTTTTCCAGTCTGGGCTGGACCCCGATGCCCTGATCGGCGCAATCTCGATGCTGACCGTAGGATATTCACCTCTGGTTAGCGTGTGTTGCACATTCAGGCCGGTGCGTTTCGCGGGGTCCTTCTGCCAGTCTGAGAAAAATTTGAGACTTTCGCCGTAGGATTGTTCTGTCATTCCAAATTACCTTTGCTTTGAAGCTCCTGGAGCTGGACCACGAGGTCACGTTGGACTTTGGCTATCTCTGTCACCAAGTCGGCGGTGGCAATAGCGTCGGTCGCTGCTGAATGGGCTCGACCTTTCCAGCTCACACCTGCCTCGCAGGTGGCATCCGCAAGTGAGATTGTGCCGTGCCGGTTGGTTGAGCCAAAGGCATCAGCCGCCAGCTTCATCGCGCACAGACAGTTCTGCTCTTGCCACCAAGAGAGTTGGTCTCCAAATGCACTGGCTGTTTGCCTCAACATCCTACTGTCGAAACTGGAGTTAAATATCACCAGATGACGGCCCGACAAAAGCCGGGCGAGAGCTGGCGCAACTTGAGTCCACGTAGGCTCATTCGACAGCTCAGTCTCGGTGATGCCATGAACACCCATTGCCTGAGGGTCTATTTCCACGGTTGGCCGTAATCTGGTGCAGAGGAGAACCGCGCCTCTGATGTCAGTAACAGCCAGCTCGATCACCTGGTCTCTTTCACCAAGTCCGGTCGTCTCGGTATCGAGAACCAGAGGTTCCAGAGCGACCCACCTTTGTGCCATGACAGAGGCCTTTGCCAGGTTGCTACGCATTCTTGCCTTGACCGAAAGGATGGATTGCGCCCTTATTTGCTTTTGTGATGCCGGTGAACAACCCCTTCTCCGCATTGGTTGGCAATCTGCTATCCGGTACACTCCAAATTGGCCACCATACCCGTTTTTGTAGAACGAAACTGGCTCTACTCCTGGCTTAGGCTTCATCCGAAATTCGTCCCTGAGCCGTCCTTTTGAAAAGCACCTATCGGCTTTCATGGCTTCGGCTCTGGCAAGTTCGAGTTCTTCATCATTCATGCTGTTAATCCGCTATATCGAGGCGTTGGCTCGCTCTCTTCAAACGCTCATCGCCGCGTCTGTCATATTTCTGGGTAGTTGCAATGCTTGAGTGGCCCATTGCGTCCTTCACGGTCACAATATCCTCACCGTTATCCAGCATCGAGGAGGCAAAGGTGCGTCGCAGGTCATGGGGCGCAAACATCTCCAGACCGGCTTCAACTCTTCTGGTCTCCAAGATGTGGTAGATGGCCTGATCCGACATCCGCTCTCCAGTCACATCATCAAACCGCCTGATCCTCGGGAATAAAGGCCCTTCATGCGTTCCTCGAACCTCTTCAACCCACTTATCCAGTCTTTTCCATGCGCCACCAGGCACATACGCCATTCTCTCTTTGTTGCCCTTGCCAAGAACCTTGAGAGCGCGGTCCTTGTAGATCATGCTTCCCATGTCCAGCGCAACGATTTCCGAGCGGCGCAAGCCACACCCGAGGAGCACCCCGAGAATGGCCGCATCCCGAAGCCCTTTGGCGCTTGAATCACTTTCACATGTGAAAAAGAGGCTGCGAATCTCATGGCGTTCAAGTGCCCGCCCTTTAGGAAGTCGAGATCCACGTACTGAACGGACTTGCTTAATGTGCTGGAAGCTATCCGTATCAATTTGCTTCATCGTCCAGGCTTCAAGAGCCACCCCTTTGAGCGCTGACAGGTAGGTGTTGATCGTTGCCGGAGCCTTCCCTGCATCCCCCAGCATTTCCAGCACCGCCAATATGTGGTGCCGCCTCATTGAGCTCCATGCACAGTCACGAAGGTTCTGAAACCCGATCATCTTGGCGACAATGTTGAGGAATGAGCTCATGGTCTGCCTGCTTCGCTTTGACCCGAGGCTCACCAGATAGGCGACGGCGGGGTTGTCCTGGATGTTCCGGAGCGAGCTCGATGACGGCAACAGTTCACCGCGAATGCTTTGTTCTGCCGGAACATTTACTTTCGCATGTGAAACTAGCTCTTCCTTGTCATTGTTTGTGTCGTGCAAAGTTACCTCCTAAGCCCGACCGCAACGAGAAGAAAATCCCATATTTTGAGGTGAAGAGGTAGTTCCTCCTCCATATGTTGCGTTTCGTAGCTTTGCATCAGTGGTTCAAACTTGGTTGGATTGCACAGCAATTCGTAAACTGTTCGGTTGGGCTTGGTGATCGGCTTATTCGGAGTGAATCCATGTTTGTTCTGGAGGTACAGCGCTACCGCGCCACTTCTGGATTCTCCGTAATAGCAATGAACGAAGATCTGATCGATACCGCTACCAACCAATCCATCCAGGAAGGTGGACAGCTTTTCAGCCTGGGATGAGTCAATGTAAGAGGCGTAATTCATCCGGAACGCTGCCTTCATCGTGTGGATGGTGTTCTCAGAATAGCCGCCGTCATAGAAGCTATCGCGGTACAACTGCCCCCACTGTCCGAGAGCGGCAGGGGACTTGTCTGGGTCAGTTATGGAGATCATGGCCGCACCGGGAACCGGCTCCAGTCTTTCGGCCTCCGCTTGACTAATGAAAAAGACTTTTTTGCTAAGCATGTCCCATCATCCCCTTACAAGGATGTGTTGCGAGTAGCTCACGCGCCTGACTTTGCCCCTCTTGAGTATCTACAGGAGCGGTCGTATACACACCTCCATGCCGCAAGTCCACAATACTGGTCCGACAGCAAGAACCTACGTTCTGAACTTTATTGTCCGAATCCAAACCAGCAAAAGTATGGCACGGTCCAGGGAATGGTTTCCTGCAAATAGAGCAGCGCTCAAAGTTCTTATCGAGGATTCTCTTTAAAACTTTCTCAAATTTGTTTTTGTTTAACATCGAGTTCTCCACACAAAGTTACTGGCCGAGCATCCCAGCCAAGGTGGTCTGCTGGCCTTCGCTACAAGGTGCAAATCCGGCAAAAGCACCGGCATTAACCTTGAGCTCATCAAAGCGTCCATCGGTGTCCCGGTAGTACACCTTACGTTTTCCAATTCCACCTTCGAGGTTTGCGGCCAACCAGGCGATCACTGCATCAGCATCGTTCGTAACTGATGCTCCCTGATCCAGATCGATAAGTACCAGGTGGGTGTCCGTCTGGAGTGCCACTTCAAAGGTCGCTCTTACATCAAAAATCACTGGTCGCGCTCCTTGTAAAAAGTGGGCATTCAGCACCACCTATCCTATTCCAAAAACTCTACTTTTTCAAAGATACATTTTAATAAGTAGAACAACAGCAAGAGGAACTCAAATTTATTTACCGCAATTATCATAATTACGGTAATACGGTAATTTTACAGATTTGGATGGAATGGTATAAGATGTCTCGCTGGAACATACTTGCTGAAAAAACGCTTAACAACGATAGTGAAAACATCATGTACAGGTGCGAGAGATAATATGTATAAGAGCCTTGAAGATCTGATGGCGGGTATTTACGAGATGGCAGCGCCAGATGGCATCATCTGTAACGAGGTTTCCAAATTCCTTGCGGCCAACCAGGTCAAGCCGGAAGACATAAGCTCTGGGATCTGGTTTTTCCTGTGGCTGAAATCAGCTCCCAAGGATGCGAAGCCAATCCAAAAAGAAATCCCCGGATTTGGAGTTGTTCTCAACATGCCGACTTATGGCGGAACGCTCAACGAAGCAATCACAGGGTTGATCGAGAACGAGTGCCGTCAAATAGAGCTCGCTGAGGGACATCCGAGCCTTGAGGCTTGGGTTGAATCAGTATTAGCCGGTCGAGATGACGGAGAGGAAAATGAAGCTGCGGCCAATATCGTGGATCTGCTTAATGGGTGTCACGACCTACTGGATACAGCAATAATCAATTACCTTTTTAAGGTGGGAAAAATCAACGAGCAAGAGATTTTGTCGCTCATCTATTATGGAGAGCTATGTGACCACTCTCTTGTCGGTACGCCTTTTTCAACGTTACATATCCCGAGTGAAAATAACGTCCACGAACGTAACATCATCCCCATTAAAAAAGGAGCCAGTTAGGCTCCTTTTTGTTACTCAGGGTTTGCTTTGAGAAACAACTTCATTCCAAGTATGCAGCACCTTCGATAGGTGCTGATGCTTTCTGGTGAAGTCCTTATCATCCAAGAGTGCTTTAAATGGCGCGTTCAGGTCACTGCATGTGACGTTCTTGCCGATCACAGACAGGGTATCCTGGAGTGATCCACCAGCAGCATCAAGCCCCATTCTATCGACGGTCTCACTACTCACCATTGCCTGGACAACATTGGTGAATGCCTTTGAGTTGAGCTGCTCAACGCTCAGGGCTGTATTGCATTTCTGCTCAACCGCTTGCTTGTACTGGATGGTGTACTTTGCAGTGATAGGTGACATGGTGTTCATCGCAAGTATGTATGCGTCTACCTCACTGGTCGGTAATGTCGCGGCATAGACTGACGAGCATGATGCGGCTGCGGCCATTATCAAAGTTATTACCTTCTTATTCTTCATTTCTCTGAAATCCCCCTTTAAAATATGGAGCTACAACTCATTTGTACCAATCATAATACTATTGATTTCCAAAAGTATCTCTCTCTACTGACTCTATGATGGCTCGCCTTCCAAACACTTGGCCGCTGGCGGCGGCTGGGCCAACGCCAGAGCCTGATCCACACTATCATCCGCCTGAAAAAAATCTCATTACCTCTGACGGATAAAGAAACAGATTTCCCCCTTTGGCAAAAAACAGATACCAAACAGAAAAAGCCACAGAAAAAACACCTGCAACACACACTTCAAATCTATTTCTTGCAGAGAAATACTTGTAGTGCTTTTTTTCGTATCTCGGGGCTCTCATTTTGACTAGATTTTTCAATGTCAACCAAAGAAAGATAACCCCAGTAGGAAGGATAACTATCACAACCCCAAAGAAATAAATTGTGTATATAATAAAATCAAACCAGTTATTGATTTCCATAAGCCGTCCCCAATGCTGCGCCAATAGCAGAACCATGTGAGCCGTATTTAATCCCTGGATTCCTCATTAGCTCTCTTTAACTTTAATATTTTCCTTAGATTTAAGTATCCATAGATTCCTGAGAACACTCCATACCCCCCCCAAACACCAACGGACAGATATAAGGCGAATTTGCTTAGAGGCCCATTCACATAATTTAATAAAGCGAACACTGCAATTCCTATAAAGGCTCCAGCTAACGGAAATCCAAGCAGATATACTGCTCTATATTTTAAACCGGTTTTTTTCATCTTATTATTTATCTATATGTTTTGAAATCTTATCTACAATGGATGTAGTATCCATATTCATTATCCTCCCTGCTTTTTCAATCAGAAACTCAGCTTCATTTGTTATGTTCTTTGACTCTTCATTAATAATGTCAATGATAGTTTCTAGTGCGATTCCATACTCACCCACATCAATAAATTCTTGCACTTCTATACTTTCAGATTCAGAAAACGAATCAGACAGCACCATAAGCAAAAGATCTAGCGTGGATTCAATTTCTCTATATTCATTTTTCATTTTGGATTCCTTGGTACGTTTGTTGGAAAACCTGAAACAATATCACCATTAGATTCTTGTATTACACGAACATTAATACCTTCTTTAACTGCCTCTGCAATAGTCCTACCACCGCGCCCAGCCTTTCGAGAAACATTTGGATCGGTAGCTATATCGGAAATGACGTGCATAATTTTTTCATCAGACCAACTTTGAGGAAACTCACTTTTTCCAGGCTTGCCTGTTCCTGCTCGATGCCCTCCACCAGTGGCGTCACCATCAAGAATATGCTTACGTCTCTGGGAACTGGCTAGGTCTACAAAATCATCAGCCGTATTTTTAAAAGCGCGTTCCGCAACATTCCCTAGCGCCTTATAGTTGCCAGGCAGGATAATCCCAGCAGCAAAAAGCCCCCCGGAAATCCACTTTTCTCTTGAGGTCGCACAATCACTGGTGATGGTCTTGAAGGTGTCATAGGCGTCCCAAGCGCTCAAGGCAAAGTCTATGGCAACATAAGCCCCCAGAAGAAGCGGCACAAACTCCCCTGTTGGATCTGCATTGCCTATCGGGTTGCTCAGCGCATAGGCATAGGTGTTAATCCCACCAGCCAGCCCAATCGGGTCACTGGTGATGTAACGCCCGGTATTCGGGTCGTAGTAACGCCGCCAGTTGTAGTGGAGCCCGGTCTCCGCGTCGTAATACTGTCCTGGGAACCGCAAATTGAAGGTCGGCCCCTGAGTGGTGATGCTGGCCTTACCGAACGGGCTGTAGCTCGCCTTCCAAACCACTTGGCCGCTGGCGTCGGTTAGCGCCTTCGGGGTGCCCAGATGATCGACGTGGACTTGATAGGTCTGTCCTGACTGAGCAAAGCTCAAGGGGGTGCCATCGAGCCAGATATACTCCGCCAGCACGTCTCCAGTGGCTGCGTCCAGCTCCTCGATGAGGTTTCCTGCCAAGCCGTAAATCAGTAGGCGGGTCTGGCCGTTTAGGGTCTTAGTTACACGCTGATCCAGATGGTTGTAGGTGTAAGCTGCTGTCACTCCAGCGACCGTTGCGGCCACCAGCCGGTTCTGGCTGTCATAGGTGAAGGTATCCGCCCCCTGCTTCGTCAGGTTGCCATTGGCGTCATAGCTTCTGGAGGTTTGCCCAGTCTTCACCAGCCAGTTGTTCATGTAGTTGATGGTGTAGCTTTGGCTCAGGCCATCGGTCGTGATCGAGGTCCTGTTGCCGGTGGCGTCATAGCCATAGCCCAAAACGCCATAGAGCCCCTCAGCAGAGGTGATGCGGCCAACCGCGTCATAACCGAGTGACTGATTGACTGATGAGCTGAGATTGTCGTCTATGGCTGAAATCAACGAGTCTGGCGTGTACCGATAGACCAGCGAATGCACTCTAGTAGCGTCGATGCCGGTGACTCGGTAATTGAGATCCAAAGAGCGACTTTCTGAAATGCCGTTCCATCTGACCATACTGGTGACGGGGCCAAAGGGCGCTCGCTCGATCTGGCTTGCCAGGCTTGTTGTGGTGCCTGCTTGTGTCGTTGCCACCTCGATGACGTCACCGGCTAAATCACGGGTGTAGGAAACCTCACGACCACTGGGATACGTGATCTTCGTGATGAGGCCTGCACCATCGTATTGGTACTGGGTAGTAAGGCTCTGCCCGTGGGTTTCCCAGGTCTCGTAAGCCAACCATCCTTCGGGTGTATAGCCATATCTCCGGACACCGTTGCCATCATCGACTGAGGTCAAGCGGCCCATGCCGTATGGTGAGGTTGCTTCGTCGTACCCGTACAGAATTGGCGATTCGCCAGCGACACCGCTGGATGCCTCGATGATCCGGTTCAGCGCGTCGTAGCTGTAGCTTGTGGTTTGTCCCTTGGCCGTCTTGCGCGTTGCCACGTTACCGGCTTCGTCATAGGTAATGTCGGTGGTGCCGGTGTCCGGGCTCCGGACCTGAGTCACTTCGCCAAAGCCGTTGTAGCTGTAGTAGGTCAGGCGCGAACGAGGGTCGGAGACACGGTAAACATCGCCGGTATCCTTGTAGAGCACCTGCGTGACCTTCCCGAGTGGATCGGTCGTTTGTGTCCGGTGATGGAAGCCGTCGTACTTGTAGGAGTGTGTGTTACCAGAGGGACTGGTCTCCTGTATCAGGTTTGCCACCACATCGTAGGAAAACGATGACTGATTGCTATAGGCGTCGGAGACACTGGAGAGCCAGCCGATTTCGTTGAAGATCCGGCGCTCTATCCAACGGGTCTGGCCCAGCGCATCGAGCAGTCGCTCTTCTACTGGGTTCCCGAGGTCATTGAGCTCAAGCTCGCGCCGGTTGCCCTGTGCATCTGTTTCCGCCACCAGCCGATGTGCAGCGTCGTACTCATAGCTGACGGTTGCACCATTTGGCTTAGTCAGCGAGCTCAGGAGGCCCACAGCATCATAGTTGTAGGCCGTGGTTCCTTCTGGTCCAGTGGAGCTGACAAGTCTTCCTCTGGCGTCATAGGTGAGGGTTTGGGTTACACCGTTGACGCCCTGAATGGTCCCGGCGCGACCGTTCGCGTCGTAGTCACCAAACTGCATCACCTGCCCCAGCGCGTTTGTTGTCCGGATCAGGTTGCCCTGGTCATCGTAGTCAAATGTCGTAACATCGCTGACGTCGGTGCGCGGACCATCAACCGAGGCCAACAGGCTCGGCTTTCCTGTACCAACAGGGGCATAGGTGTAGGTCCATGTCCGGGAAGCGCCCGAGCTGCGATCTGTGACCTTGCGGCTTATCACCCGGAGATGAGTGTCGTAGGTAAGCTCAGTGATCCTGGTTGGTTCCGTGATTTTTGCAGGGAGCGACTTGGAAGGAAGCCAGTCGGTCGTAACCTTGCCCCCATCCTGGTCTATCTGGGTGGTTTCCAATCCCCGGTCGTTATGGGTGAACGTGCGCTTCTGTCCAGCACGATCTGTAATGCTGGAGACGAGGCCTTTGCTGTCGTAGACGTAGGTTTCCTTGCCTCCCACAAAGCCGGTACACGGCGCACCCTCAACAACATCAGGCTTGAGCATCCCGTTGTGACGGCTGTAGGTATATCGCTGAACGTGGCCGAGGGCGTTGGTGACAGAGACGCTTCCGTCAGCGTTGTAGCTTACCTGAGTCTTCTCTGCGCCCCCGGCGTGTTCACTTAGAACTGCCATCCCCTGAGCATCATATCCCCATGTGGCGAAACGGTTGCCGTTCTCGTCCACCAGCCCAGAGAGCAAACCCGGTGCATTCGGGTCATCGTAGAGATAGCTGCGGCTCGTATTGTCCTGGTAGATCACTTCCGCCAGCTTGCCAGCGCTGTTGTACTGGTACTGAATACTGCCACCAGCAGGATCGGTGACACTGACCATGCGGCCATCTTGATGCTGGAACTGGATGTTGCGGCCAAAGCCGTCAGTGATCGAGGATAGCTCTCCGTTCAGATAGCTCAGGGTGATGTGA
The DNA here is from genome assembly GCF_011045835.1 of Proteus terrae subsp. cibarius. Classification (NCBI taxonomy): domain Bacteria; kingdom Pseudomonadati; phylum Pseudomonadota; class Gammaproteobacteria; order Enterobacterales; family Morganellaceae; genus Proteus; species Proteus terrae. The sequence continues at coordinate 145,332 of NZ_CP047350.1, read as the reverse complement.
TTGCCGTTGGGCTTCTCGATGCCGGTCAGTCGTCCGGTTTCATCATAGGCCTCGACTACCCCGTCAGATTGAGTGTAACGCCAGCCGGTAGCATCCTTCGTCAAGGTATCATCGGTTTTCCATGTTGGCACCCAGACAGAGGACGAGTTGTAGAACGCGAGTTGTTGCCCTTCTGGCCGGTGCAGGACAACCATGTTCTCACCGTACTTCGAGGCGTTGACCTCGACGCTCCGCGAGTAGGTATGCCGCCAGCCGCCGAGCTCTTCATCAGGAAGGTGGCTATTGTAGTATCTGGTGAATGTGAAAGGGTCGGAGCCTCCGCTTTGATAATCCAGTTCAGCCTGGAACTTGTTGCCGGTGCCAAGATGGATAGGGTTCCCTACACACATGGTCGTTGTTGGTAAGCCGAGATCCCTGTCCAGGAACGGTGTTTTATCCATCTCACCCGGCAGAACATAGGTTGAGCGCCAGTAGACCGTAGCTGGGTCGCCAGTGCAGGTAGTGGGGTCATAATCGCCAGTAGCACCTAGATACTTAAAACAGATCCTGGAGACATAACGGCCATCACCATAACTGGCAACCGGATAAAGCGCATCCCCAACTGGCGTTCCCTTCCCTTGCTCCTCACCAGAGCGATAATTCTTCATGAAGGAATGCGCGTCTATGATGGTGTTGAAGCGCATTTTGTCTACTTCGGTGCTCACGGCTACAACCCGCCATTGTGCAAAAGCAACGCATGGCAAAGTTGCGAGCACCACAACGGCCAATGACCGCAGGTTTCGCATCAGTAAAAGGGAAGGTCTCGATCTCATTTACAGCTCCAGTTTTTATGCTGGAGCTATTTTCAGGTGGGAGAGTCGTTATCAACGACTGCGTTTTTGCCCTTTTAGGGTATGAATACGTGATTTGGAGAGGTTGTGTATTCAGAACAAATGAGAAGCAGGTTACTCATTTCGCTCAAACACTGTGACAAGAACACGTTTTTGGTTGTCGTCGTTGATCACCATCAGGTACTTGAACTTGGAATCTCTATGGCCCCAGACTTCCACGTTATCTACGCGGCCATACTTTCTGGCTTTATGGCGAGCCACTTTCTCGTCAAAGGGTTGAACCTGTAACTCTGGATGCTGGAGGCGACCAACGAGTGAGGCCCACGGTTTTTTAGGGTCTCCAGAGGTTATCCGGGCCTGATACTGATCGATGGCATGTTGAGTAACAAGGACGGGACCAATGGCCGGTGTAGAGATTTCGTCATGGGTTTGAGTATAGGCTTGCTTGTCCACATCGAGGAGCTCAACGTTGCCCTCACCCGGCTCATCCATAAACTCCATGCTCTGCGAAACTTCAATAGTAGCGCCCTTTAAACGTCCAGTGAGGCAAGCCGCAAACTTGAATGCAAACTCCTTGGTGGATTTGCCCAGCGCCAGCTTTTTAATCGCACCTTTGGATACCACCAGCTTGTAACCAGCACCAGCACCTGGCTCTCTGCAAAAAACCTGTTTGTCCAGCGCCAGATAGCGAATGGCTACGAGCTCAGCCAAAAGATCTGCCTCCTCGTTGTCAAAATCAATACGAACATCAAGGATGCCTTTCCGTTTTGTACCAACGCGCCAGAATACAAGGGCTGAATTATTAGAAGTTTTCTTCGAGACAGTAGTCAGTGTCATCATGGTCTATTTCTCCATTATCGGGATAATGGTCGGCATCGCCGCCAGCACCCCTATTCGTTAGGGTTCATTTAGATGCTACCACGGGTTTTAAAAATGCAACCCCTAGTGCCACTCTATTTGTGGTCCCAAGTATTTTTATAAGCTCGGGCTAGGCGTTTCTCTATCACTTCTGACAAATTGCAACCATCGACTTCTGCCAACCGCTTCAAAATCCTGTGGGCTTTATCGCTTATAGTTATGCTTTTACCAACACCATATCCCCTTCTGCGACGTTGCCTAATTGATGTCCCGAGTTTATTGATTTGCTCTGCTGTCAGATATTTATTAATCCATTCAGTGAGTTCTGATGGTGATCGCCCCATGCTGTTCAGGCTGTCCACGGCTTCAAGTTTCTTATCGAATGGGACGTCACGCCAGAAAGCTGGGCGCGAAGCAGCTCTGAGGAGATAGATCGCCGTAGCCTGAGCATCTTCATTGGATACTTTCAAAAAAACACCTTTACCGTTACATGTCACACCAACTTCATCGTGACATGTAACACTTCAAACTGCAAGTATAAAAAAAGGCCAGCTATTGCTGGCCTTTACGTTCATTATCGCAGTTACTCTTTAGGCGTTGTGATGCTTTTTTTCCTTCTGTTTCTCATGGTAGAGATACAGACTGCCGCCAGTGACGACAGTGAAAAAAATGAGCAACCCCAACATGCCTAATGTGAAAGCGTCCATTTGACCCCCTTAGGAATTGCTGACCTTGGTTAAGATTATACCATAGATCCACAGGATAACCCCAATGACCAACACCAAACCGGCTTCTTTGACGGTTATAGTGTCCCCAGATACAGCCAATCCTACAATACCGACACCGATGGCTGTTACGGCGACCTTACGCAGGTCTTCACCGATAGCTCCCAGAGTCTTCTTGTCAGGAGAGAAAAGACGCACAAACCACGTCTTAATACGCAAAAACTTTTTCATGATTACCTCCATAGTTGAAGAGGAGGCGAATCATGCCCGAGAGGGCATGAACACCCCCTCAGGGTTAAAGTTTTAGGCAGACAAAGCTGTTGGCTTCGCCTTGTTCATCTTCATTGAGTTAATGATCTTCGTCGCTTCATCAGCAAACGGGCCAGTAACTTGGATAGGCTCCCTTCTTGCGAAGGAGGCTGTCACCATCATTCTCTGGCCGTGCATCAGATGACGATACCGAGACCGCATAAGCTCAACGTAGGCCGCAGAGTCCCCCTCCCACCCCTCAGGGGGAGAAAAGGGGCACACCGCGTCGTTACCAGGCGTTGTATCAACCTTCGAGACATCAATGACGGCCATACTCAGCTCTCCTTCTCGCAATGAAATCGCGCAGGTAGCGAGCATTCGGGAAACCGAGGCTTCCCTGACTCATCAGGACATCGTTCCAGTCAATCCCTTTCGCTCTGGGCGGGATCGGGAGTTTAGGCAGCAGGACGTACACACGAATGCCGCGCTTCTCCAGCTTGGCTTTCAGCACGTTCGCTGACTTCTCACCAGTCACAGACTTATCTTTGTCAGCCCAGATCAGTACGGTGTGAACACCTTCTGGAACCTCGAAGGACTCCATCAGGGTCGCATTGACCGTTGACCAAACCGGGATTTGAGTGACTCGATAAGCTGACAGGGCTGTTTCCAGCCCTTCTGCAACACCCAGGATACCCTCAGTCGGTTCACCGAGGCGGATGGCCGCGCCATTGACATCCAAACCGTCAGGAATGGGCATCATCTTCTTGGCGTTGCCGACCTTGGCTTTTTTACCGTTTTGGGTGAGATAGGTGCGGTGGAGCGTTACCAGGTTGCCTTCCACATCTCGGATAGCGCAGACGATAGCCGGGAATTTCCCAACTTCATTGCCATCTTCGTCGTAGTAGGCCATAGCCGGATTGAACCGCAGACAGTCTGTTTTTTCTACTTCATCAACCTTGAACAGAAGCTCGCGGTTTTTGAAGTACAGACGCATTGGCTCAGTCACATGACTGGAGAACGGCAAACACTCGTTCCATACCTTCTCGATTTTCTCACGGAGACGAGCACTGTAAGCGCGTTCGCGCTCCATTCTCTTCTCCATTTCTTCTTGGAGCTCAAGCAGCCAAGGCTTAGGTTGTTCACGAAACATCGGAACAACTTTCGGCTTGTTTTCGCTGCTTTGCTCTTCCGGTTGTGTGGCCGCATGTTGTACTTGCGGTGCCGGAGCTTCTACCGTGCGGTTGACCACAGGGGCCGACTCAACATGGTGACTCACCGGCTCAACACCACCGTTCGAGCGAGCGCGGAACTGCGTTACCGTAGCGCCGCGACGTTCCACCAGCCAGGTGTTGCGATGCGTTTGCATAGGTTGTTCTCTCACAACATTCCCCTGCTCGTCCTTAACTTCAACGACGACAGTTACAGGCTCGCGCCCGAGGTTTGTCATGACGATCTCATCCCCATACTTGGCTTCACTTTCACCAATGGCTCTTTCAAGATCCACGCCCCAGATGGTGCGTTCCAAACCGCTCTTGTCACGGATGAAGGCAAAGTAGCTGAGCTCGTTGTCTTCGTTATGCTCATAAGGAGCTTTACCGTGGGCAATCAGAGTACCGGCAATGGATTTTTTACGATTCTTGGAATCGAGAACCTTGTTATTCACCTTCATAGGCTCTTGCTGAACAGGCGCTTTGGCCTGGACAGGAGCTCGTGTCGGTGCAGCGGCTTGTTGATACTGGGGTTGCTCTTTCTCAACGCCCAGATAATCACCAACCTCGCTCAGGCACTGTTTAAAGTCCCAGTTATTGAGCCACATCAGCAGCTCAAAACCATCATGATTGGCACCGCATGTATTGCATACGCCGCCACCAGTCAGGTGGGCATCCTTGAACAGTCGGAAGCCATCTTTCCCGCCGTGGATAGGACAAGAAACATGACGACCAGGTTTACGGAGAGCTGGTTCAAGATGGGGCGCTAGGGCCGCCAGGATGAATAGCCAGTTTCCGTTTGCAGCTTCACGAACGGTGTCAGCTTTGTAGTAAGACATAGGTTTTCTCCTTAGCGTGAACCCCAGCATCGAGGCTTCCTTAAACCCCCGTCGCCAGGGTTTTAAGGAAACCCCGACACCGGGAGAATGTGCCAAGGAGGCTCCCCAGCCGGGGAGAACTCCCCGGCGAGGGGTTTAAAAAGGTCGCCCCCGAAACGGAGGCGAATTTTGTGAATATCACAAGCACAAATGAGTGCCATCTTCCGAGGCCATCATGATTGTGACATCTGCGGTTACAGGATCTGACTTAATCACAACCTCAGTGGGTTTGAAAAAGCCATCTACAGTGGGCATGGGGTAATAAAGACGAATCTTTCCCCAATTCTTGTTGTCGGTAAAAGCGACCTTTGTTTGAGCAACACAAAGCTGCAAAAACATGAAAAGGAAGTCTTCTACCGAGTGCTTACCATCTGCACCAAATACTCCATCGACAATTGCCGGGGTCACTGCCACATTGGTCAGGAAACCAGCTTGTTTACCGATGGAAGATTGGTCCACCAGCAGACCATCATTGATGGCTTGTTGACGGATTTGGGCGAGGTCCAATTTAGCTACTTGGTTCATAAGGTGTACTCCAAAGTTAATGGGTACACCTACCCCGTGCGGGGAAGTGTACCCGCATGGGTTATTGAAAGGTCACGGCCAAAGCCGAGCTTTAAGGTTCCGAGTTTTACGCTGGCTGAATGCGCCAAAGAACGGTCGGAGGAAACGAGTCAGCGACACGCTTCACATTCGCGTAAAGAGTGTCCTTAAAGACACGCTCTAAGCGACGACCACCTTGACGATAAACCAACTTAAAGTCTTGGAATTTGTTCATGGATACCTCCAGAAATAACGGGAGGTATCTCCAGCAGGAGATAGACTCCCGCAGGGATTAATAAATTAACGTTAATTTGCTGTTTGTTTTTGGCGACCAGCTATCGCACGCTTTCGCCCTCAGGGAGGACAAAATCTGCTTACTGATGGCTTAACCATGAGTAAGAAGACTTGGGAAGTAAAGCAGGGGTTTCCCCCTGCCTTGTTATGCCGCTTTGAGGTGGCGAGAGAAAAAGTCCCTGGTTTGCTGGATAGCGCCCCGGAGAAGTTCTCGTCTGTAGCCAGCGTAGCTCTTGTCATCACTGGCAACGGTCAAGCCGTGCAGACTCTCTTCACCCAGGACAATCTCGTTTTCACGAGAGAGTACCTCAACACGTAGGCCAAGCACTCGCTCTTTCCCTTCCAGGATAGAACAAATTGTTTGGTCTCTTACTTCGTCATCCCAGTGGCCCATATCGAAATCCCGCTCAGGGAGTTCAGTAACACGCACCAGGTAGTTTTCAGTGGCCCGTTCCCAAACCACTTCATCTTCGCATGGAGAGGCCTCGATCAGCGAGTACCCGTCCGCTTCGAGCTTCTTGGAAAGACTTTTTACATCATCCGCCAGCTCCAGCACAAAGCGTTCCCAGAGGTCTTGCCAGCGCTCGACCATATCCTGGTTAATCCCTTCAATGCCGGTGCCAATCATGGAATCATCATCAGGGAAGATCCCTGTGAAGTCCACGTTGTCGTCGATGTTCATGCAGTTCCAATGGCTGTAGTGATGCCCGTGACTATTCCGAGTAATGGACAGGTCACAGGAACCATATTCGCGGAGGACAGAAAGCATATTCTCAATGTCTTTCTGTGCCATCAGGTTCTTCACGCGGCTGACAGCATCCACTTGGCCGGGCTCAGTGCTGAATAGGCGATTCATGAGAGCTTTGACGTCATCAACGCTCAAATCCCCGTAGAAGGCTACGCCATCCCCCTGGCAGTATCCGAGACTGTACTCAATCGTCAGATCATCCGGGTATCCACACTTAACCAGTTCGTTTTGAAAATGCTGTTTAATCATTGGTATCTCCTTAATTTCAGAGGGAGACACCATCCCCTCAGGGACCGATGTCCCCCGTGGGGTTAATGTTTGGGTTAAGAAGCCTTGCGGTTTAATTCAGTATCAAATCGAGGACCTTTGAGAACCGCAGTTTTCATAACCTCGAAGTTTCTTGGGTAACGCAGCTTTGAAACTGCGCCAGCTCGGATGTCGGCAGCCTCACTTGGAGAGACTAGCCTTAACCCTTCGCTGGTTTCAGCGTAGAACCAACCGGCATAACGCTCATAGGCATTCTGCTGGTACTGTTCAGTCGCCATATTCTTCCGGATCGCCTCTGTTAAGGCCTCAACAACACCGTCATCTTTCGTGATGATGTTGAAAACATGAGAGACGGTCAGGAAGTTCCCAAAGAAGCAGGCTGCCCCAAGCCAAGGCTGGAACATTTCGCCATTTCGCCCCGTCCTCACCATTGGTTCAAACGGGTATGGGCGATAACAGTGATACTGCTCAAACATCGGGTCAAGAACGTTGTCACCCAGGACATCCAGTAAAGTCTGAATGCTGTCCGGGTCTTGGCCTGCCCACTTACTCCCATTGCTGAGAATCAGTGTTTTACCGTCAGTACGCTCCAGAGCTTGTTCAAAGTTAGACATAGTGCATTCCTTTTGGTTAGGACGCACCACACCCTCTCGGGATGATGCGCCCGAGTGGGTTAGTTGAGAAGGCTTAGCCGTCAAGTCCGTAAATTACGGCGGAGCCGGGCTCCATCTCGACAACTTGTGCGCTTCCTTCTTCTATCAGCTCCTGCATGTAACCAGACTCAGCATCCGGATTACGTTCGCAGTGTTCGTCCCAGCGTTTCAAAAGCCCTTCTGTGGCTTGTCCGTGGGTCTCACCAAGGCCGATAAACTCATAGTGTCCTGTGTTTACGATGATCACCACCATAGCTAGTGCTCTCCTACAGGTCACTTGGTACATACAGGTCATCTTTGATGGCAGAAAAATCGACAGGAGACTGGTCCCCATAGGTTCGATTCACGCCACCAGCATCATCGACACTGACAAAAACCGTGCGGAGTAAACCGCTGGGCTTTGCAGGGTAAACGATGCTGACATGCTGACCTTTGTACTGTTCTGACAAAGTGCTTTGAAGCTCATCAACCGAACGGAATTTCCGGTCGCGGCCAAAGTCCTTAATCTTGATGTCGCCAGGGATTGGATTAGTCATCGTTACCCCCTGCCAGCAGTTTATCTACTGAATGGCCGAGTCCGTTACCAAACCATTTGTCCAGAGCGTCGATTTCCGGGAAGTCCGATTTCACCTGAGCAACAACACGTTCCATTTTGCTGAGAGCATCCTGGAACTCAAGGCCATTACCTGCGGCCACCTCAAGTTTGCACTTGATGTAAGCGGAGTAGGTATCACAGGCCTTAACCAGTGATTGTTCATAGCCACCGGGAGCGAAGGCTATGGCGACTGCATCCTGGAGTTCTTCGGGAAGAGTCTGGATGAGTTTGTCCTCTGCGGCCTTTTCCAGTCGTTCAAACTCACGCTGCAAAACAGCGTTTGCTTTCTTGACCGGTGTTACAACATCCGAACAGAGAACCTCGGCTGCATCATGCAACGAAGCATGAGCAAGCATGACTGCCAGATCCACCGACTTCCCTTGCTGAATGGCAATATTGCCAGCCAGGTAGGAAAGCAGGGTAACAACAGCGCTGTGTTCCAACACAGACTCCGGTTGAACAGAGTGCATCAGTGACCAGCGTTTGATCAGGCGTTGGCGCAAGGCCAGAGCTAGAAAGCCGAAATTTGAATTAGACATAGTGCCTCCAAAATTGGTTGGAGGTACACCAAAGCCGACCGGGCCTTGGTGTACCCGGTTGGGTTACTTAGTTATCTCGGGTCAAGCTGCTTAGCTATAGCGAGTAAAAACGGATGGAATGGATGATCTTGCGGGACACCCCCAACAAGCTCACGGGCTAAACCGACTGAGTTTGTAGCCAACACCTCTTTGACGGCCAGAATGATTTCATTGTCGATTTCATCCTGGGTCTTTCGTTGTTGGTCCACCAGCCGACTTAACTTGTCTAGGCTCATGCTTCTCTCCTTTGTTTGTGGGAGAGAACCCAGGAGGGGTTTCCTCCCGAGGGGTTAGGTTATTGCTGTTTTGGGCCAGCTACCGTTATAGCCAGCAAGCGCTGACAATGAACAAAGAGTATGACAGCCACCTAAAAGGGTAAAACGCTGTAATTGCCCTTTTGGGGTGCAAAAGAAAAAGCCCTCCCGAAGGAGGGCTTTTTATGCGGCCAAGGACAAGCCTTGCTGTCCTCTTTGCAACTCTGTGTCGTCGCGGCGATGTAAGCGTTGAACCGCCTTGATCATCGTTCTGACATGTCGCTCCAAAGAGGCTGGATGGCGTTTTGACAGTAGGTTGATCCAGTCGAGATAGATAGCAAGCGCGGAACCTTCGGTTAGGGCTGCCTGTATCGCCTCATACTGCCCTACGGCACTCTGGACCACATCATTCACCCACTGGGCGTCAGTATTGTCCAAGAGCTCGCAGAGGGCCGTATAAGCCTTCCTTCTGGTCGCGGCCATGTAACGACGAATGTTGGCGTTTCCGCTCCCCTCTCGCCCTTCCATGACGCTCATACAGAATGCGCTGGAGTAACAAAGCATCGCGTCAGTCACGTAGTTAAACCATCGCTCCTGATGCCGTTTCTGTTCTTCCATTGCTTCCTGGTCAAGTTGCTTCTCGATGAACAACCCCGTCGGAGTACGGTGGTGCAGATGGTACTTGAACGTTAAGTGCAAGTTGACCCACCAGCGTACCGTTGCCAGTCTTCCCTTGATTTTTCGCTTCACCAGATCTTTGTACTTAGCATCGCTAAGCACTTTGACATCCTTGCGCTGTTGGATTCCTTCCATCGTCTGTAGCCCTGTAAGGCCCATCTGGTGGTAGGTTTGACCTCTTTGCATCATACGGTGATACAAAGCGCCTTTTCCTTTCGCAAGCTGGATTGCTCCGAACCGAAGGTAGAACTGCGCTGCACTACCGGGCGTATAATGTCCCTTTAGTACAGACTCCCTTAGTCGCGGGTATTCGTTCCAGATGATGAACGCAGCGGAGTCGGGATCGACTTTCACTTCATCATCTTCTGCGAAGCAAACCACCCTTCTCTTTCCGTCTGCGGTATTGATCACTTGCGCTGCCAACGGGTCATCCCCGCCGTCAAAGTAAGCCATTTCCGCTAACGGATCGGCCAAGCCATCAGAAAGCGAACCATCGCCCCAGCGACCAACCTTCAACCACAATGGCTTCGGAATTGGTGACTGAGGAACGGTTTCACACTGCGGCTCGTCTTCCAGCAAGTCCAGATCACCCATCGACCAAACCCTGTGGTAAATCTCCAGGGCATGGAAAGGCTTATCATTGAAATGATGGAAGGCCCACATGAAGTCGATATGGACTAAAGCCTCTTCCGATATGATCCGGAATTGTGGCTCTGCCATTCGACGGTTCCAGTCGTTATCCTCTGCTTGACCAGTAGCCAGCTTGTATGCCAGCTCATCAGCTCTCTTTTGCTCCATGTAGTCCATGCTGCAACAGACATGAAGCAATCGTTCTAGGAAAACAGGACTGTAAACGTCCGGCTGTATTTTGATGTATCCGCCCTCGTAAATCGTTCGACCTACGGGATGGCGGTCTTCCCATGCGTACCGGCGTTTTGCCAAGTAGCGCTGGATGCGGTTCAGCCCCGACATATAGCCATGCCTTTCAGGGTCCGTGGCAAGCAACGTCTCCATTGACTTATCCAACCCAACAGCCTGGCAAGCCCAGCAACCGAAGCGAGCGCCACAGGCGTCACTGGCCTTCTTCTCTGTTGCCGACCACACGCACTCCCCTGTTGCCGCCTTGTAAAGCTCTGCCGTAGTGACATTGCTCTCCAAGTAACTTGGCAGAGGATATGCTGAGCCCATGCCAGCGGATAGTAAGAACTCCCAGACATCACTCGCCAACCAGTTTTTCACCACATACAGCTCACCCCCATCTTTCGTCTTAATGACGCGATCTGAGCTTCCTCGCTGTTTTGCAATGTTGGCCGCACGAATAGTGCTTTCAGCATCACGACTGCCCAGCAAAAGGCAGACTTTCTGTCGAACCTCTTTGGGAAGCTCTCGCATATAAGCTGCCTTCGCTCTTTTGGCAGAGGTGATTTTTAAATCCTGGCTACACTGGCGGGCCGTGGAGTTGGAAAACGTAGGCAACCCCCTCCCAGTAAGGATTCGGCCCGTCCAACTCTGCGAGATCCCAGGCTTTGCTAGAACGATGGTCAGAGGAAGGTTTTCCTTCGCAATGAAACGCTCCAGCTCGGCCAGTTTCTGATCCGCCAGCCACCTTACCTCTGGGCTTTCGATCAGTGTGTCAGTGTGCAAGATGAAGTGGTGCTGGCTGATGGTCGCCCCACTCCTTACAGCCCGGATCAGGGCCATCAGGAACAGGTGCAAGACCGTTTCAGAATCTTTACCACTGGAATAGCCGATCATCATGGTCCACCCATCAATTAAGGCCGTGTGAATGGACTCAACCGATGACGTGATCAACGATGACAGACTGGTTCCTCTACTGGCATCAACGAAGTTCAAATCCTCGTTATCAGTCAGTTCTGACCAAACAGAATCCCACTTATCCCCACGCAAAAGCACTGGGATGGGTTGTTCTGATAGATCAAAGTTTAATGTTTGTTGCATAGGGCCTCCTGGATTAGCAGGGTGCCCATCCCTTCCGGGAAAGCACCCCGGTAGGGTTAAAATTGAATCCTGGCTATCAGACCTGAATGAATCGCCACGGGTTTAACAGACACCTCAGAGTCATTTAAGATGGCTTAAAGAGAGGTGCCCATGAGCGGTAAGCGTTATCCCGAAGAGTTTAAAATTGAAGCAGTCAAACAGGTTGTTGATCGCGGTTATTCTGTTGCCAGCGTTGCAACACGTCTCGATATCACCACCCACAGCCTTTACGCCTGGATAAAGAAGTACGGTCCGGATTCTTCCACTAATAAAGAACAGTCAGATGCTCAGGCCGAGATCCGCCGTCTCCAGAAAGAGCTGAAGCGGGTTACCGACGAACGGGACATATTAAAAAAAGCCGCGGCGTACTTCGCAAAGCTGTCCGACTGAGGTACGCCTTTATCCGTGACAACACCTGTTGCTGGCCTGTTCGCCTGCTCTGTCGGGTGCTGGATGTTCATCCCAGTGGTTTTTACGCCTGGCTTCAGCAGCCGCATTCACAACGCCATCAGGCAGACCTAAGACTGACAGGACAGATTAAACAGTTCTGGCTGGAATCGGGATGCATCTATGGTTATCGCAAAATCCATCTGGATCTGCGGGACAGCGGGCAACAGTGCGGAGTGAACAGAGTCTGGCGACTGATGAAACGTGTCGGGATAAAGGCTCAGGTTGGATACCGGAGCCCGCGAGCACGTAAAGGCGAAGCCAGTATCGTGTCGCCCAACAGGCTCCAGCGACAGTTCAATCCGGATGCTCCGGATGAGCGTTGGGTAACGGACATAACCTACATCAGGACCCACGAAGGCTGGCTGTATCTTGCCGTGGTTGTTGATCTGTTCTCACGCAAAATTATCGGCTGGTCCATGCAATCCCGGATGACAAAGGACATTGTCCTGAACGCACTGCTGATGGCTGTATGGCGGCGTAATCCCCAAAAACAGGTGCTGGTTCATTCGGATCAGGGCAGTCAATACACAAGCCATGAGTGGCAGTCGTTCCTGAAATCACACGGCCTGGAGGGCAGCATGAGCCGTCGCGGTAACTGCCATGATAATGCGGTTGCAGAAAGCTTTTTCCAGTTGTTGAAACGCGAACGGATAAAGAAAAAGCTCTACGGAACGCGGGAAGAAGCCCGCAGCGATATTTTTGATTACATCGAAATGTTTTATAACAGTAAGCGTCGGCATGGTTCTAGCGATCAGATGTCACCGACAGAATATGAAAACCAGTATTATCAACGGCTCGGAAGTGTCTAGATTATCCGTGGCGATTCAGAACTAGCTGCTACTCGACATCTGGTTGTCTTCGTATTGCTGCTTGGCCTGTTTCACCAGATCAATGTCACCGTCTTGCAGCTTTTGAATATCAAGCTGTAGACGAGCCTTGTGTTTCAACAGTTCAGCGACCGCATTATCAATGTGATCAATGAGCGATTGGTTTTTTTGGATGGTGTAACTGTTGAGTTCATCGAGCAGGGGCCATGCAACACTCGAATGAGTGTTGAGCAATGGGTACTCTGCTTCGATCTCACAAACCACACCGTTTGCTCCTTCTCTGTAATGAGGGAACCCGACACGCAGACCGATACGACGATCCAGCGCTGCATTTACAGTACATTCCAAAGAAGTTCGGTTTGAAAAAACATCGTTGACGTTTTTAGACATGCTATATCTCCGTTCAGTTTATGACGGAGCCCCCCTAACAGGAGGTGCTCCCGTCAGGGTTGATAATTTGCTGTTTGTTTTTGGCAGCCAGCTACCGCACTTGAGCGCCTAAGGCACTTTCCGAAGCACCCTGGGAAACCGAGATGCTTGGGAAAGCGCGGGGTTTCCCCCTGCGCTGATTACCCTTTTTAAGGGGCCGGTACGCCGATTTCTCGGCGCACTCAGGTTGAAGCTACACAGTCAAGAACCAACGTTTCATAGGGACGGTGATGTCTATCATCCCGTTTCCACATGGATTCTGGCCCCAGAATCTGTAGGTCGTCTCATAGAAGTCAAACTCAGACAAGGACTGAATCTGCGCTTCTGAGATCGGCTCAAATGGTCCACCGCAACCGATGTGCATATTGAGCCCATAATCTCGAAGCTCTAGCTCTCCGAGATTTAGCGTCTTCCCGCCCACACAAGCAACCAAGTTCTGGTTTCTGACGTCGCCTTCTTTGAACAGCAAAGCTGACTCATCGTAGCTCCCATATTGGTTGGTAAACTTCACAATATGCCCGTGCTTAGGTGAGGTTTGTTCCGACAACTCTTTCAGTAATCGCTTTACGCTTTGAAATCTCGCGTACAGAGCTGGCGTAAACTGCCCAGAGTAGTTCAAGTTTGGGCAGATCATTTCAAGCATCTCATCAGGTACAGATTCAAGCCCCATTTGCGCGGCCAATGGCTTCGCCTTTTTCAGACCTTCCTCAAGCACTCTCTGATTTACAAGTTGTTCTAATGTGTTCATTTGACTCTCCACTTTCGAGAGAGCAATGCAAGCCGTCTCCGGACTTACATTGCCCGTTAACGGCTTTATTGGTTTATCCCAAGAGGTACGGAGCTACGCCAGTCAGGAAGCCCATGACTCCCAACACAGCGCCAACCACGCCCAATTTGATTGACAGTTGGACACTTTGATCCGGATGGTTCCAGAACCACTGCCAGACTTCCCAGCGCCTGGCTCTGCGAACCTCAAGATTTACAGTGTCTTTAAAACGAACACCCAGAGCATCTACCGCATCGTAATCCAGCGCGACCGCCAGCTTTGTGATGGATAAATTCCCAGGGTTGCCCATCGCATACCGGAGAACCTTTGCTTTGGTCTCTGGGTTTACGATCATAACCGGCTCCCTCCTGAAAAAACGGGTCTTGTCTTTTCGCTTGGAATCCATGTTGCGGTTATGGAACCTGGCAATGCAGTGTTGAAGGCCTGAATCCTCGGGAGGTAAAGGCACAACAGTTTCGATTTTCATGATTACTCTCCTTTCGGATAGGCCGGAGCAAAGGCCTTTCGGCATTGCCCCGGTGAGTTACTAATGAACCAAAGATGAAGTGACCATGATTGCGTCTCCGGACATCATTACCGGGAGATATTCGCAAGGCTCATGGCCGCAGCTCTTTTTAGTTCCGTTAGGTGAATAGACAGCCAATTGACCATCCATAATGTTGAAGGGCATCCCCTGTTTTTTCGCTGCCGGTGACAGCTTGAGAGTGCCCTTTGCGTCAACCAATGCCGTTGCCCAATGGAAGTCTTCACCACCGATCACCGGCTGTGATTCATCCACGACTTCGACCATGATTGGCATCATTCCAACCCAGCTCCACAGGCTGTTCCCTAATGCGAGGGCTAAAGCCTCGAACGCGGGAAAGACTACCGATTGCCCGAGAATCTGGTGGGCAATAGTGTCCGACAGACCTTGGATGAGTTCCTCTGGTATCCCTTTCACTCGACAATGTTCTGTCGGTGTAAAGATGCGAGACAACTCCGGCTGTTCTGGATGAACAATGAAAGGTTCGGTACTTCTGCATTTTGCATAGTCCTTACCTATGGTGCCGCAAAACTCATCGTCGCCAGTCAGAAGCTGGCGAGAGAACCCCTTGCCAGCAGCTTTGTCTCTCAACTCCTTCTCAGCCAGATAGTCAAATGACTTCCAACGTTCAGAATCGAGCGGAACTGGCTCCAGGATGTCCTGTATGCGACTTTCCTTGGTGCGAACAGGCTGAACCTTCTCAAGTTCAAACCCGTCGATCCCGTGGGAAAGCGCAACAACACAAAGACGCTTGCGGCGCTCAATAACCCCAAACTCATTGCCGTCGAGAATGCGCTCTTGTAGGGAGTAACCCAACGAAGAGAGCACCGAACGAATCACTTCCATCGAAGCGGTGTTCTGGTACTCAGGCACGTTCTCAATCAGCACAACGGCTGGGTTTAGCGCTTCTACGAATTGCAGGAAGTTGAAGAACATGGCACCTGCCGCCTCATGCGATTCGGCAAACTCCAACTTGTTCTTACTGCGACCTGACTTTGACGCGCCGGTACACGGTATGCCCCCCATCAAAACATCCACCTGTGGTGGGCGTTTGCTGAGATTCACAGCCTGGATTGGCGATTCGATAACAATAGAATCTTCGTTCCAAAGCTCCGGGTTATTTGCCAAAGACGAATCGAGATATTTCCCTTCCATCTCCACGGCCACAGATATGGCACTGGCAATTCCCGCCTTGTGAAAACCGGCGTGAATCGCTTTATCAAGCACACCACCCCCATGAAAGAGGCTGCATACCGAAAGCGATTCTCCATTCTCCAGCTTACTGATAAGCCGGTTGACGCGCTCGATCACTCGCTCTTGTTGATGGTGAGCAGAGATCACAATTGCGCCGTTACGGATGAACACGCGGAGCATCTCTACACCGTCAAAAACGGTAGCAAGCTCCTGCACGGTCAGATCGATGATTGGAGACACCCGGCCATTGCGCTCGCGCTTACTGATGGTGAACTTACCCTCCTCTTTGACGCGAAGCACAACCTGGGAATCTTTCAGCTCCAGATCATACTTCATGCCAGGATAGTAACCTTCACGCAGTAGCTTTTGGCCTTCCAGCCAGACGCGCTTCTTGCCTCGATGTTCTCCTAACTTGGTGTTTACGATAGTAGCCATGAGCTCTCTCCTTTCGGTTGAGAGGCCACTACCGTCCCAATCGGGAAGTAATGGCCCCGATGGGTTTAAAGTGGTTCTCAGTTCACAGCGATGCCGTGAGACTGAATGGCATTAGCAAAGCCAGCCATTTGTTCAGGGAAGGTGTAGCGGTTGATGTCCTGGCTGCGAGCCAGATTGACATGCACCTTCTTCACCTTCGTTTCGTCAGAGTCGTACTTTTCAAGCGCCAGCTTCTCAGCTTCTTCCGGATCTCGGCCCAGCGAGTAGGCGTAAATCACAGAGGTGAAGCCAAGTCCTGAGCCGAATGCGTAGACTTGTTTCTCGAAATGGACGTCAGCGAAATAGATGCTGAATCCGGATTTGAGGTTATGTTTTTCCATGATGCACTCCAAATAGTTTGGGGGCGCACCACGTCCCGAACCGGGCGGATGCACCCGGTTTAGGGTTAGTAGATTGCTCAAGCTGTTACGCCAGCCTGAGCCTTTATTGCTTCAAGCACGATCTCTGCTTCCTTGATAGAACCAGTGCTGTACAGCTTATGCAGCACCCGGCCAAGGTTCACAGAGATCTTTTCTTTCACTTGGAGATACTTGACATAGAAGTCATACAGTTTCTCCGCCTGCTCAAGGTGGGACATGCTCTCAACGGGAATGGTATTCCCTGGATTGCAGTACCACTTTCCGAGCACCTTTTGTACAAATCCCTCTTTGTCTCCTACGAACTGATTTGTGCCAAACACCCCACTGGTTGGTGAGCGTTGAATAACAGAAATCGGATTCGCAAAGCTGGCAAGAGTAGTCATAGTTGTGGCTCCATGTTTGTCAGGGAACCACCAGCCCGAGGGGCAGTGATCCCCCAAGGGTTATGTAGAATGCTGTTTGTTTGGGGAGGCCAGCTACCTCACTATTCACTCTCGACAGAGAGCAAAATCTTGCTTTCCGAGGGGCACAAACTTTCACATGTGAAAGTCGATGCCACTGGGAAAGCAGGGGGTTAACCCCCCGCTTTAACCCGCGCTAAGCGGTTTAGGATAGACTTCACGCCTTCCCTTACTCCAGATGGATCGTAACCTGCTTCATCGCAGCAGACCACAAATGAGAATGGATGTACCTCATCGGACATCACCCAAGCCATCGTTTCCTGCTTGATTTCACTTCCAGCTCGACCATCAGCAAGGACTCTAAGGCTATGCCATAAAAGCCCATCACGTAACTGCCTTACCTCATCATCAGTCCATTCAGGCTTTGGCTCAAATGGAATGACTTCTGCGGTCTTCGGCTCTTCATCCAGGAAGAAAAGCGGCAGCTCAAGCTGGTTTTCCTTCTGGATCATCTTCACTGCATTCATGGTGACTCCTTTTACGGGCACCATGCCCCCACAGGGGCATGAAGCCCCCAGTGGGGTTACAGTCATAGTTACTTCACGCCTGCCAGTTGAGAATTGATGTTCTCTTCCAGCCAGCCTTGAAGCGATTCAAGGTCACGTTTGTCTTCCGTATTGCTGGCTTTACGTGCATCTTCCGACACAGCGCTCAACATGGCGTTAGCCTCAGCAAGTGATTCAACATTGTTCCCAGGGAACACAATCGTTTGACTGTGATCTTTCATGGTCTTCTCCTTTGAGAATGGAGGACCGTCTCCCATCAGGAAGAGCGGCCCCGTGGGTTAAAAGTAAAAATCCTCCAGCTCTTCATGGTCAGGCTTTCGCTCAACTGGTCGAAGCAACTCAGCTTCATCAGCGAACTCAAGCTCAGGATGAAAAGCAGGATGAAATCCTCGATGCCAGACTGGACGGTCATTATCGAGGTCTAAGTAGCAGTGCCTCCCACTGGCTGGGTGATAGCAGTAAAGCCACTGTCTACCACTAACGGTAAACGGCTTCTCTGCACCTCCACATGCCGGTACAAGGTTATCTGCTGCTATATGCGCTACAGCATCCATAGGATCAGTCCTCATCTTCGTCATCACGAACACAAAGATCACGAGCAACTATTTCCGCAGCTATCAACGCATAATCGTTGCCCTGCCAGAACCACCGCTCCGCCAGCTCATAGGCTTCGCTGGAAGGTTCGCCATAACCATGAGCCACCACGTAATCGTGGAACACTTCATGATCAAATGCCTTGCCATCAGCTTCCATGAACCAACCGACAGGGCACTCCAGAATGCGATGCCTTACGACATCTCGCTCTGAATACCCCTCTCTGACGGCTTGCTCCAACATTTCCCGCGACATACCAGGAGGAGTGATGATCTCTATGCTGATCCCGTCACTTCCTGCAAGATTGTCCTCGTATGGAAGACCGGCAAGTGTAAGGTGATTGCGCTTGCACCAGCCGATGGTCCGAAGTATCCGACTTTTGTCAGACTCCCTGGCCGTGTATCGGTTAAGCTGCATAGCCACCTCCAGCACACTCCCCATCTTCGATTTCACTTCCGAGCTCGACCATTCCAATCAGGTCAAGCTGGGTCATGTCCGAATCCAGAGAGCAGTCAATTGCTGACTGAATGATGCCTTTGTGGGCCAAGCCTAAAACGGACTTAATAGTCGAAAGCAGAGACTCGGCTTCGCTCTCGATTTGCTCCAGAATGTCTTTCCATTCCCAGTGCTCAAACGGTTGCCAAACGACCAGATCCTCAGGCTCGTCTCCCCGTTCGACACACTCAGACAAATACTCATAAGCCTTGCACCAATTCTCTTGTTGGCCCAGTTCACTGAGCACTAGAGCGGTAGCATGACCGTATGCGATTTGTTCAACTTTGGTATTGATAGACATAGTGTTTCTCCTCGTAATGGATAGAGGAGCCCCACCCGCAGGAAAGGCTCCTCCGGATGGGTTAAATTTCCAAGGTCACATCGGTTTTTGCTTTAGCGCAGCAAACCAACACTTCCCCTTCTTTGACAAATGCGATGGGCGTCTCGTCATAGGCCACTTGACCTTCGAGTAGACGAACCCGGCACATGCCACAAAAGCCACTGCGACAATGCGTTTCAACAGTGAGGCCTTTGCTTTCGATTTGCGCCAACAGCACATTGTTGCTGGCTTGAAGTTGTACGTTCATGGTCACGCTCCTTTGTTGTTGATGAGCGCGACCAATCCCCTCCGGGATGTCACGCCCCGGTTGGGCTACTCAGCAAGTGCATAGACACCTACCTCGATGCGAATAAAGAACCTGGCATCTTGAAGAACTTGCCTGACCTTTGCTTGCCAGTGGTTGTTCTCTCGATGCTTTGCGTAGGGTTCAATCTCTTTGTAAATCTGCTCCAGCTTCAACGTTTTCCCCTGTAGGGTTCGGCGTATTGCAGCTTTCCACGTAGTCGAAACCATATTGGTTGCTCGACGGTGTACGGCAGCAAGAAGACAGAGCGATGAGGCAACGTCGTTACGACGAAACACCAACAGCTTTTCATGGGCGATACGCACCAGCTTCCCGGAATACTGAGTTCGGTCACTCACACAGTTGTGCTGTGTTTTGATGATCTCATCCACCAGCTTCCCAGGTGCGATACGTTCCACAAGGCTGGACAGGTTGAAATAATCCCCATCGCGCCTCAGGTTTCCCATGAGGATTCCGTAATGCCCTCCTCGCTCACAGGCGTCATGAATATTCATAACGGCCAGCTCAAGGGCTTCAACGAACTCAGGCAAATTCATGCGGCTCATATCCCATTTGTTGGGCTCGCCCCACTGCTTACCTGAATACTGGATCATGTCCCAGTAAGGAGGGTACCACCAGATCAGGTGTGCAGGCTCTCCGAGGAACGAAAGGAAGTCATCCCGCAACAGGTTGAACCCCTGATGCAAGTCTGTCCCTTTGAAACGGACACCAAGTTCATTGGCAACGTCGATGCTAGAGCCACCCCCAACACTTGGGTCTGCCACCAGCCCGTTCGGCTTTCTCATGTAAGACTCAATGAAGTCTTTAACGATAAAGCCCGAGCAGTTGCCTCGGTACTTGTTGTTTCCGTAAGGCCCCCTGTTTTCGTAGGAGCATACTGATGATTTGAACATGGCGTCCTCCATCATAGATGGGGCGCACCATGCTCCCATCAGGGGCCGGTTCGCCCCTGGTTAGGGATTAAGATCAAGCGTTATCTGCATACCACCAGCTAAGGCGATTGCAATCACGAAAGAAGGTTGCTTCATCAGGAGCCTTCATCATGACCACATCACCTTCGCAGTAGGTGCATAGCTCAAGCGTTGCTTCATTTTTCCAAAAGGCACTGCACCCCGATTCTTGATACACAACCTCCCATTTGGGATGTCGCAAGTACCGATGGAAGAAATCGAGAGTGTCACCATAAGGGAAGTTGAAGCGCTCCATCACTGAACCATTTTCTGTCAGTTCAGGTTTAACCTTGCCGGTTTTCAAGCGCTTCTTGATGATGCGCTGAACCCAACGAAGTCGTGCAAACAGCCGATTGGTGTCTTTCTCGTACCACTGGGGATTACGCTTGCTCCAGTAGAGCTTGGCGAAGATTTCCCCGGACAAATCCTTCATCTGGTTTTCGTTGAGCTCATCAAGAAAACGTCGAGAAGGTTTGTCGTAGTCAAGAACTGCTTCCAAAGCTGATAGGTTTTTCATAGGGACTCCTTATTGCGATTGCGGAGCCCCGTCCCCTCAGGGCTATCGGAGCCCCATAGGGTTAATTAGGGTTAATGGTTGAACGGCGATTTATCGAGGGTTGGTGAATCGAATGGCTTTACCAACGAAATCGGCCATCAGTCGATTCCCAGTAGAGCTGAAATAGCTCTGCCACTCTTTCCAACCACCAACGGATTCCACCGAGCTTGGAGACTCGAAGATACCCCAGATACGCATTTCACAACCTCGTTGCAACACTCGGTTTACCTGGTCAACCAAGTATTCCTTGTTCTGCAATGAAGAGAGGTTGCAAGGCATCTGCATGATCAGCTTTTCAGCTTGCTCGAAGTCGATTTTTTCAATCAACCCCGTGCGGGTATCCACAGAGAATGGAACCACCTGTTGACCGTGGTTAGACCACAACCAATGGGTGATATAGATCGGATTAACGCCAACTTCCGCTGGCACCAATACGCTGCCGCAAGACCGCAACAGCCAGACCAGACGTAAACCATCGAATCGATCCAGAGACTCCACATCGGTAGTGATGTCATCCTGGTAGATTTCAGGCAGCTTATGTTCGGCGGCGAGAGAGATCATTACGGATTTGAGATTGTTCAGATGAGACATGTGTGCTCCTTAAAGTAACTTGGGCACACAGAGCCTGTCAGGCGCAGTGCGCCCTTAGGCTGAGGTTGAATGCTGTTTGTTTTTGGCGACCAGCTATCGCACGTTTCGCCCTCAGAGAGGACAAAATTCACTTTCTCAGCAACCCTCAATGAAGGCCTCTGAGAAAGTGGGAGGGTATTCCCTCCTCACTTTGATTGTTCCACGAGAGCTGTGTGAACAGGAACGCTCAAACTGCCCTTTTCGGGTGCAAAGCTCAAAGACGCATCAACTGCCCCGTCTTTTCAGTTCTTCGACCAGATGTTCAGGCACCTTACTCGCAGTACAGGCCAGCAATACATCGAGGCCTACCGGCTTGTGAAAGCGCTTATTTGACCAGGAATCGCCAACTGATGACTTTGCCCAGTCGATTGCTTGCCCAAGACTGTGGAACTGCCGCCTGCCTGTGTATCCCATACGACTATCCAAAGTAACACCCTGGAACAGTCTCCAGTACATCGGAGGAATGCGCTTAGCAAGCAGTAAAAAAGGCGTCTCCGGCACTGTAGCCCTTCTACCTTTGTTCCGATGATACAAATCCAAAGATGAATGGAATTGGTTCATAGACTCTCCAAATAAAAACGGCCACCCCCGAAGGGATAGCCGTTTGTCGTTTCACTTCCTGTTAAGCTGCAAAAGCAGTCAATGACCGCTCCATCAACTTAAACAGTGTGCGTTGCAGAGCTGCCGCATCATCAATGACAATGTTCTTTTGGAACAGTCCTGACACTGCGGTAGTCTCTACCCCTATGCCGATCACCTCAACATCGCTTCGTTCACAGAGGTCAATCACTGAGCGACATGCCGGGGCGCTTTGAGGCTGCCCGTCAGTCACTACGATCAACATTTTTCGCTCTTCACGGGTCTTGGTGAGTTCAAAAGCTGCATACCACATAGCTTCCGCCATAGGCGTACCGCCAGTTGCTTTGAACCCAAACCGACCGGCCCGATTCTGAACCGTATCTCCATGCTTCACGACACTGAACACTGGCTGGTTCCGGTTGCCACCAAAAAAGGTGACTGCCGGGTTTACGCCGGGTATTGCTTCCAGAGCCATCGAAATAGCCAAGGACGCTTCCCGCGCAATGTCTTGACGCTCCTTTCCATTGGCGGCCTTGTAGGCCATCGAGGAGCTCATATCAACCAGGATGTGAACCGCCGTATTAGGGCGTTTCTTGGCTTCCGGCTTGAGGAATACGCGGGTATCACCCGTCACTACACGATGTAGTTTCCGAGCATCCACACGCTTCCCTGATCGTTGGTTACGGTGAGCAACTCGCTGGCTGGCCTGGACCAATCCGTAGAGCTGCGTTCTTATCTTTGAAGTGGTGCTCTTCACATCCCCTACCAGGCTTTTGCCAACAGCAGGGTTGTCCTGGGTGTTCACAGCAGAGCGAACAGTCATATAGCTACTGTCCCCCTTATCTTGAGCCACCCGGTTGAGCTCGGCTTTAAGTGCATCATGCGCGTCACCACGCAAATCACCGGCACCGGCATTCAGAACCTGCTGGAGCATTTTGGCCGCGTCTTGTTTCGCCGCGTCAGAATTGCCACCAGCCTGGCTTTGTCCTGCCTTGCTGCCACCATCAGTATCCGACTTGCCTTGGTCGCCCTGTCCTTTCGGATCAGATTTCCCGTTAGCATCGTCTTGCTTCTGGTCTTTACCTTGCTGATCACCACCATTGGCATCAGGCCCTTGGTTTTGATCGTTACCACTTCCGCCCTGACTGTTCTGAGGTTGGTTGCCACCAGCATTCTGCTGGTTGTTACCATCCTGACCATTCAGGGGCTTTTGCTCTTCTTTCTCCTTTTCCTCCTCGATCATCTTGATGATTTGGTCGGCCAAGGATGTCACCTCTGCGGTTGACTTAGTGTTCACAGCCTTACGCAGTAAAGCGTTCAGCCGAACAACAACACCCTGAGGGAACACGCGCTCGAATACGGGGGTAGCCGAATCGAGATAGGGTTGAAGGACGGATTGCCCTACAGCCTTGGTTTGCAACCAGTACAAACAAAACCCTGTCAGAATGGAGGCAGGGGCCTCTTTGTCTGTGACGTGCTCGTAATGACCAGCTTGAGCCATATAGCGAGCAACCTCATTCAGGGTCTGCGACGTACCGGGGAAGAGTTCCATCATGGCCCGTTCTATGCGGCAGTCCTCCAAAACGTTGGACAACTCAGCATGAAGACCTCTGCGGCGCTCAACACCAAAGTCCGTAAACCGGACATGGGCTGCTTCATGGGCCAAATACCCCCAGACAGCATCCATGTGAGGATAGTCGTCGGGGATATTCGGAACCACGATGGTCTTACCATCGGTGTATGCGTCATCGTTACCGATGGCGACTTTGACACCGAGTTTTTCACCATAGGCTGCGGCCACGATTGGTAGAGCGCTGTAAATGGTGCGTTTTTTGGACATATCTTTTCTCCTGGTAGGGAAGGAGATAGTCCACCCCTGGAGGGAATGGCTATCCCCTCCGGGTCGGTTTAGTTGAAGTGACTATTAGAAGAAATAGTCGCCATCGTCGTCAGTTTTAGGCAGCTCCTGGTTGAGAGGCTCCTCTGTCGGCTCCTCTTGGACAGGCTCTTGCTCTACCGGAGTTTCCTCAGGCAAAACCGGCTCATCCTCAACATCAACGCGCTCTTCTCGAACCACATCACCGGCATTGGATTCATCTTCCGATTCACCCTCGCCTCGTTCTGCAAAACTCTTGAAGAAGTTGTCGATGTCTTCATCCAGGTCAACAGCGTTACCACCGCTGTTAGTCTGTTCTGATTGAACAGATTCAGTACCACCTACCTGTTGCTGCTTGGTTTCGCCACCCTCTGTTGCAGGGATAAGCTCACCGGCTTTATCGCTTTTCTGTTCGGCCTTTTCATCTTTAGAACGGTCCCCCATCTGGGCTCCCGAACCGCCAATGTCATTAGCCATGCCCTCTACAGTAATCGAGCCATTGGCATACTGCTCGATGCGGTCCCTCTCGCTCATGATCAGCACTGCGGCCACGACCTGATAAAAGAAAGGCGCAACGATGTTTCGGCCATCGGCATGTTGCTCGTATCCCCGGAGGGTTTGGTCGAGCAGCTTGACCAGAGGGTTAAAAGCGCTGTTCAGGAAGCTAAGCCCATCCACCTTGTCGCGGATGTTACGGAGTGTCTGCCGAGTAGTGACCGCACATTGGTCTCGACCGGCCAAACGTTCCATATAGAACTTATTCGCTTCCTGAACCACTTCGGAGATGAGATCGTCACCCAAGCGCTCAACCTTGCGGTTAAGGCGTTTGGCGTTGGCCTCATCTTCGTTCACAGGCTGGATCATGAACACCTGGTACTCAAAGCCAATCCGCTCCTCGACCGTTTCCTTTGGAAGGGCTCCGGCACGGATAGCTCGTTCATACTCAGGGTTCTCCTGACACCATTCATCCACGGCTTTGTTGTAACCTTTGATGAAATCCTGTTTCAGTTGGTTAAACTGAAAGTTTATGTCATTCAGCTTGTTACAGATTTCATCGGTCTTGCTGACGGGTACGGCAAATCCGTTCATGAACGGCATACCGAATTTCAGCAGGAGGCGACGAGTTTCTGTTTTCAGGCGATGAAAGCCTTTCAGCTTAGCCGGATCACAGATCTTCTTACTTCCCAGTTGAGCTACTTTCTCAGGTGGAATTTCACCACCCTCGCCCAGCTTGAGATCAGATGCAGACAAACGGGTTTGTCCACTCCAGATGTCAAAGTCTACGTGGATAACACAGAGGCTTTGTAGATGGTTCACTTTAGTCATGATGCACTCCAAAAAGTTGGGGGCGCACCACGTCCCGAACCGGGCGGATGCGCCCGGTTGGGCTAGTAAATTAACGTTAATTTGCTGTTTGTTTTTGGCGACCAGCTATCGCACTTTTCGCTCTCCGAAGAGAACAAAATCTTGCTTTCCGTTGGAGACTCCCAGAATCCCCAAGGGAAAGCGGGGGAAAATCCCCCACTCACCAGTAGAACGTCTCTACTTCTTCCGGCAAATCATCAAGAGGAGCAAGCACGTCCTCATCAACAATGTACCGTGGCTTCACAGAGCCAGTAACCGTTACACGGCACCGCTCTGATGACTTCTCTCTGTACTGGTCAACATCCTCAGGCTTCACGCCTGACGCCTTATCAGCCAACAGCTTTTTGTAGTCTACCCGGCCAGCCGCTTTGTATCTCGTTACCATCACACCGCAGTAGTCGGCATGGAAGTATTCCCCCATGAGGGACTTCATGGTGTCGAGATGAGGCTTTTGCCTTTCTTGAAGCTCAGACAGTCGCTGTTTCAGCTCCTGAATCTCAGCATCATAGAGGCGGTATTCCTCAGCAGCAGCAATCCAACGGTTGACCTCTTCACCTTGCGGTATGTACAGGTCTCTCTCTGGATCTTTGTCGGGCTCCTTCTTGTCTACTACCTGTTGCCAGAACTTTTTAGCCTCGGCCAAGATTTCTTGAATCATGGCTTCGTCTCGGAGTATTGGAAACTCCTGAATCTGACCTTCAAAGTAGAAGACTAACCAGCCTTGCTTGGCCCCCGTTACCAGGAGCTGGTGTTGCACCTGCGGGTAATAAAGCTGGTATGCCTTGCTGTTTGCTTTCTCAGCACAAACATCTTCCCAGACAGTCGCACTCGGGCTTTTCAGCTCGACGGGCTCCCCGTTATCTCTCAGGCCATCCAGGGAGGCCCTCATGAGCGGGTATTGAACCGATTCGACACAGGCGGGGAGCAGCATGTCATCATACTTCTCCTCGAAAGCGCGTCTTGCAGCATCTTCGTTTTCTATCCCCCGGCGAACCAGCGGATTAAGACTCAGATCGACTTCACGCGCATACCCAGTCTTCTCGGCCCACAGTCTCCATCGTGTTTTGTACGGAGACCGATTGAGCAGGATAGCGGCGTCAGTGGCTGTTACACCTTGACGCCGCCAATCAAGCCAATCTTCCTCTCGTTGCGATAGGTTGACTATTTTCATGGACCTCTCTCCAATGGTTAGGAGGGAGATCTCCCCCAGCGGGGGAGTCCCCCCCGTTGGGGTTAGTAGTAACTGCCTTCCGCGCCCTCCTCTTCTGTAACAGGGATCATGTCCTCGTCACTCAAAGGCGGCATTTCTTCGGCACCAGGTTCAGCATTTGCAGAACCACCAGCGGCGGACTCTTGCTCGTGCGCTTCCTGGTAGTCAGGTTTCGGAGGCTCCATTTGATCCATCTCCTTGTCACGAAGGAATTGAGTCGCATATTGCAGTTCCGAACCTTCATACCGTCCCTTCACATACTCATGCGCCGCAGACCATGCGTTTTCAGCAATGGCGCGATTTGCGAGTTTGGTTAGGATCGGGTCAAGCTCTTTGTGCTCAATAGCCAAAGGCTCTTGGCTTTGAACTTGAGATGGTGAAGGGAGATTGGCAATAGCCGGGTTAATGGCCGATGCCTGCTCCATTTCACGGATGCGTTCAGCTTCATCCTGGTCATAAATACCAGAGAAACCAAATGCGACACGAGAACACTGGATCAGCGACTTGTGCCGGAGTTGACGCTTGGTGTGCGTTTGCCAGGGGCCATCAACAGTGTAAGCACCATTGCGACCTTGACCCTGAAACGGTTCACGGTACACCTCATCAATGAACTCCTTGATGCGGATAGGGCGAGATCTGTCCTTACGGTAAATCACGCATTCAATCCACTCAGGGCAGTCAACTTTCGCCCCCTGCATTCTGACCATCTTGTCCGAATACACGAACTCGACGCCATCATACTGGGGATGCTCGTTGATGATGCGGCTCCAACCATCAACACCTACTACCGGAATGATCCCATTTTGCTTGTCAGGAAACGCATAGATTTCCCGAGTGAAAGGGTTCAAACCGTACTGTTCAGCCACGATCAGGAGCGTCATCATCTGCTCATCGGTCGGGGCACTTCCATCTCGCTGCTTGAATGCGGTCGCCTTCAAAGTTTCATAGAACTTTCGGGTGTCCACGCCAAACCGGCTTGCGATACGGGTTACAAGAGATTTGTTATCAGACATGGTGTTTCTCCAATTCACGAATGAACGGTTTGAGGACACCATGACCCCCTCGGGGCATGAGTGCCCCCGTGGGGTTTAGTAAGAGTTGGCGGTGTTACCCGCCAGCCAAGTGGTGCAGCCGCATGAACGGGATGTCATCATCCCAGCCATCAGGAGCGGGACCATAGCCTCCGCCCATACCACCTTGCGGTGCTGATTGCTGCACAGGAGCAGATTGCGTACCGGCTCCTGTACGTTGCCCTTTTTGGGGCGCTGCACGTTGAGAGTTGTCCTGAGGTGCATTTCCACGACCACCAAGCATCTGCATTTCAACGCAGTGTACTTCGGTGGTGTAGCGCTCGATTTGTTGGCTGTCAGTCCACTTCCGGGTGCGGTTGCTCCCTTCGAGATAGACTTGGGAGCCCTTTTTCAGGTACTCACCAGCGACTTCTGCCAAACGACCTTTAAGCACAATACGGTGCCACTCAGTATGCTCTCTTTGCTCGCCAGACTGCTTATCGCGCCACGTATCCGTTGTTGCAACGTTGAAGTTGGCAACGGCAGTTCCGCTTGGCATGTAGCGAATTTCCGGGTCAGAACCGAGATTACCGACCAGAATTACTTTGTTGACGCCTTTAGACATCATGACCTCCAAGTTATTTGGAGAGGGCCAACGCCCCTTTCGGGGAGCAAGCCCCCGTAAGGGTTAAAAAAAGTGATCCTCTTGTTCGGCGTCGATCTCTGCCAGGCGAATCAGCTCAGATACAAGGCCAAGCCTTTCTGCATCTGCTCTTACTTCGTCGTAGCTGAAACCAAACCGTTCAATGAGGGGTTTTAGTGAATCAAAACGCTCGTAGTCGAAGGTATCACCCTGTTCATCACAGAATGCCACCAGCGGCTTCTCTACGTTTGAAAAGTCATCCGCGAAACGCTGTTGCAGGTAAACCAACATCAGCAGGGGTTTGTGACCATGTTCCGGGCGGAGTTCACCAGCGCCTTCCAGCGTAGCTGGATGGATAGTGTTTTCGCCTAGTCCAGTGCTAACCCCAAGCTCATAACCGCTGTCAGTACGCATCAGCACACTGGGTAGCAAGTCATTTGAGCCTTCGCTCCGAGCAACCTCAAAGCCGATTAAACCGGCTCCTTTGGCAAAAACCCCAGCAACAAAACCTTTGAAGAGGTTTATGTCACCTGGAGGTAACTCAGAGGGCGGAGATAACAGCCAGTTGAGAGATCCCAAGCTGGCTGTTTGTCCGGCTGAAACATTCCCCCCTTCCAGCACCGTCTGTGTCTCTGCGTTTACCAGCACCTCATCCAGAAAGGTGTACCCCTGGCTGAGAAACTGTGACACATACTGGCTTTCTTTGTCCTTGTAGGACATTGGGATCGTGTCTGGGCCGTTAGCTTCAAAAGGTCCTTCGAGCTTTGTCTCAGACCAATTTTCAGCTTTCCCATCAGTGACGGTTCGGCGTAGCTCGACCATCGTGAATTGGCCTGGCTCCGAGGAGCTGGGCTCCCGGAGCAACTTGTAGCCAATGAAGACTTCTATTGTGGTTTCGTCATTGCCCCACTCTTTAGCAGTGTAACGACGGCACAAACAGTCATTTTTCTTCATGCGTCACCCCTTAGCGCCATTGGTCCCCGAACACATCCTTCGCAACACGCAGGATGGCTTCACGCTCCTCTTTGGCCGCACGGATAAGCAGAGCTTGATCCAGGGCGTATTCAAGAGCATTTGGGGCACCACGGAACGCTAGAGACAGTTTCGCCCAACGCACCAACGTCCGAGTGGACATGGTGACGCTGATCTGACCATCTTCACCGTTTTCGCCAAGAAACAGTTTGCGGACCTGATTAGCAATCCGAACCATTCCCTTCCGCACATTTTCCGGAAGTTTCGGAGTAACACGGCCAAGAATGCTGAGTTCAGCTTCCTCATCCGCATACCCTACTTTGGTGAAACGATAGCGATCCATAGCTGCGAGGTTCTGCATCATCACCCCCTGGTACAAACCAGAAGCATCACCGGACCCCGTAGAGTTACCAGTAACGACCACACGAAACATCGGGTGCGGCTTGATGATTTCCCCGCCATTCTGAGCGATCACAAGGGGACGCCCTTCAAGGACATCGTTGAGACCAGCCAGCTCGGCAGGGTCGGCCAAATCCACCTCGTTGATGAGGAGCAGATGACCTTCACGCATAGCGACTGCCAGAGGTCCATACATGAACTTCATGACAGGTGGTTGACCAGGCTTTTCCGCGACCAGAGCGTGATGTCCAATCAGATCTGTCAGCTCCATCCGCCCGTGGGCAGTGATTTGCTGAACAGGCCAGTTGAGACGACCAGCGATCTCGGTGATACCTGAGGTTTTGCCAGACCCGGTAGGGCCGGTTACGAACAATGCGTCACCGCCAGGCTCTTTGAGATAGGCCAAGACCTCTCGCAGAAACTCTTTGCGGAAAACGTAGTTGGTATCAGTGGCAGGGATGAAAGGGTTTGAACCGTCAGCGTAGCCGATGGCCGTTACCTTCTCCGGAATGCTGGGCATACCGAAAACCTTGCTTACTGAGAATTGAGAGTATTGAGACATAGGTGCGCTCCTATTGTGACAGGCGCACCACGTCCCGAACCGGGCGGATGCGCCCGGTTGGGCTAGTAAATTAACGTTAATTTGCTGTTTGTTTTTGGCGACCAGCTATCGCACTTTTCGCTCTCCGAAGAGAACAAAATCTGCTTACTGATGGTATTCACCATGAGTAAGAAGACTTTTAAGGAGCGAGGAGAGTAGCCTCTCCTGGAGGCCACTCCCTCAATGGACGAACATCACCACATCGTCGTTTTGACCAATGACCCCGGTTTCTTTGGCCCACTTCACTGCTTCACTGTGCGCCTGGTAGGAGCTGGAATACAGTTTCGGATCAAATTTCACCTCGCGTCCATCAGCCAGATAGATGATGCCTGCGTGATCGTCGTAAACATGAAGATTCTGTTGCATTCGACATTCCCCCTGTAGCTTGTCGTCAAAGCCAACTGACACCAGAAGACTTTGAGGACAAGCCACAGAGGCTTGACCAGAAAGAGAGGGGTTGCCCCCTCCCTTTGCGTTGACTATCAGCAGTAACCGAACGATTCAGCGATTCTCACGAAAGGACGAGAGATTGCCCAACCAGTAGGGATACACAAAGCGATGATAGCGATTTCCATGATGTTGCTCCTAAGCAAAAAGGGGCAACATCCCCGTCGGGGTATGGTTGCCCCGATGGGTTTGAAAGTGTCGAAGATTACTCAGCGACAGTTATTACCAAACAAGTTCCTTGCCCTTACGAAGGTAAGTCGGGATTTCGAGATAATCCCAGTCAGGTTCTTGTTTAGCGACTTCTTGAACTTGAGTTACCTCAGGTTCAACGACTGCTTTGGCTTGTTCAGCCTTGGCAGCACGTTCTTTGATGACGGCCTGTACAGACCGCATTGCAGGAACTGCGAATTTGTTCCAAAGGAACAAACCGATACGCTGGAACACTTTAGCGAGAACGATGAAGGAAAAAGCAAATGCCTTCGCGCCTACGTACAGTGCGCCCAGAGATGCAAGCAGAACTACAATGAAAGTGATGATGTGCATGGTGTTGCTCCTATGTAAAAAAACAGGGGCAACACCCGAAAACCGGGAGAAGCCCCCGGCTTGGGGTTAAGTAATGCCATACGGCATAAGACTAGATGCTGTTTGTTTTCGGAGACCAGCTATCTCACCTATAGCCGCAGAGCGACTAAGATGATTCAAATATAGCTCACCTTTGCTAAACAGAAAACGCTGTAACTGTCCATTTTGGGCACTTCGAGAGGTCAGGTTACAGATTGACCGCATTTATCCTTTCCAGTGCGTTTATCTGTACCTCAAATTTAGGAGTATCTCTAATGGCAGAAGCACAAGTAGCACTGGACACAAACAACGACCGCAGCAACCACTACTCTCGCCCTGTTTTCAAGCAAGTTCTGAAAGTAAACAGCCTCCAAGCTCAGCGCGTCATGGAACGCAGCTTTGAGCGAGTTTCCAACTCCCTGTTCTCCATCGACGTGATCCTTCGCATCATCGGTGAGCAGGACGAAATCGACCAGGTTGAAACCGTCATCCTGGAACACATTTCCAAGGTCTCCGAAGACCTGGACAAAGCTACCGCCCAGCTCAACAAGCTGATGGAAGACAACGGCATCGACATGATGCCCGGCTACACCAACCCGAATGAATACACCATCGAGATCAACTCTCCTCAGGTTGCTCAGTTTGCACACCTGATCCGCAAACTGGATACCCTGATGGGGATCGTTGACACTCTCTGGCTGAACACCGTACTGACCAGCAAGCAGCGCACCGACGCCACTTACCAATGGCAGCAACGCCTCATCAAGCTGGCCGGTCGAATCATCGGCATCGAGAAACGGGCTCGCATTTCCGCCCACAGCAAAGGCAAAGAAGGTGAAGTGGCCGAAGCCGCTCCGGAATCTGCAACCGGCGACAAGGAAATCGCAGACGAAGCCGAGAAAACAAAAGCAGCATAACCCAGCCCAAACCTTTGCCCCTCGCCCGAGGGGCTTTTTTTTGTCTTTTATGGTTGCATTTTTTGATGCTGTGATATTATCGAAGTAAATCAGATTCAACTCAGGTAAGAACGGAGAACAACATGAAAAAGGCTTTAATCACCACCGTGGCTCTGGCTGTAGCAGCTCTATCTGGCTGTGCATCCACCAGCAGTTACGAACCCACAGCGTACAAAACCAATCACAGTCGCGCTTACAACATCGCGGAGGCCGGTGGCCTGGTAACAGGCATCCAAGACGCTTCTGTTCCGCGTGACAAGCTGGAGCGTCTGACCGACACCAAAACGTTTGGGGCAGCCTACGTGCTGTCTGGCTACATGTCCCCTCAGCTCGGAATGACCGACTGGCAAGGTGGCTTGGTCAACCTTGCGAACTGGGCTATCGGCCCCAAACAGCATGGCGCTCGCAATAGCTTGATCGCTTGGATGCCTGCTAACGAAGCAGTTTCACCGGCAGACGCTCAGGCCAAATTTCTTTCACATGTGAAAGTTTCCATTGAGTCAGCGCTGACTGATTTGGGTGCCAATTTCACGCTTCTGTATGACAAAGATGGTCGCCTAACCTATCAGTTCTACAAGAATGAATGGGGTTGCCCGACGTGGGTGAACGGACAAAGTAAGGTAGCTGACATGTGTTCCGTTAAGGTGAAAATCGTGGAGCCTCGCCTAGGGTCAGCTCCTAATTTTGTCTCTGGCGTTCAAGGTACAGCGTATGCCTTCACATCAGGCCATGAGACCGCATACAACTTTGTGAATGTCGGTAATGGGGCAGCAAGCCATGCTCCTCAGCAAGCGATCTACGCAGCTATTAGCAAACAGCTACCAGCTTGGGCCTACCTCTACCTTGCTCCAAAATCGGTTGAGCTGGATAATGGCGAAAAAGTTGCTTTCCCTTACCTTCTTGATCAGGGAAAAGCAGAGTTATTTGTTTACCCAGAAGCGTAATCAATCTACATGAGAAAGGGGCCGAAAGGCCCCTTTTTTTATCCACCACCACCAGTTGGCGCGCCTGTTTGAGGGTCTATGCTGTTTGTCGCCTCTTTTCGCTTCGCGTCAATATCAATCCCTTCCAACCGCTCCAACGCCCTTTCCTGAGCATTCTTCCGCGTCCCGTCAATATTGAAGTCATTCCCTGCTCCAGTCAGCGAGTCGAGATTTATTGAGGCCGGATCAGGGAATTTACCGTTCTGCTGTAATATCCCAAGCCACTCATCCAAATTAATTTTGCTCCAATCAATTTCGGCAATTTTATCTAGTGGAATCCCTTCACACTGAGGATTTTTGGGGTCTCCAAAGTTCTGCCCCAATTGAGGGCGAACCTGTTCTTGTATAATACGAGAGAGCGGAGAATTGAAGCAGCAATACGCTTCTCTTTTTTCAATACAAGCGCCCAACACCTTAGATTTACAATAAGAGCCTACATAGGTGCAATTCTTGAGCGCTCTTTTGGCGTTCATAGTGAACTCTTCTTCCTCGCACTTATAAATCATCTGGATCATCACCATCGCAACGACATAGACGGTATATATCGTCATGGCAGTGCTAAGCCATGTTGTCGCAGTCTCCATCATTGCTTCGGCAGCTTGTTCAGATGCTGCGGCAGCCGCCTGCTCTGTTGCTGCATCTTGGCCTGCTGATTTCATGACATCCATCATCACTTCTTTGACTTGCTCTTTGAGCTGGTCAATGAGTTGATCAACAAACTGCTCTACAGGCTGGAAGAACGAATCAACAGCACCTGAAACGTTCTCTATATAACTTGTGAACGGTTTTGTGACTTCTGTCCACCCTTGAAGGGCAGGTTCCCTAAGTACCTGATAAGCACCTTTAAGCGCATTACCATCAGTCAGCCCCATCACTGCGCCATCGAGCTTTGGAACGGCCATTATTAGGTTCAGATAATCGGCAAGAGATATATTGGTTGGCTTTTCACAGCAATCAGAAACTCCCCCAACAGCTATCTTGCATTCGCCAGCTTCCCCTGCAAAAGCAGAGCAAATAACGTTTTCATCCCCGGTAGGATTGTCATCCCCATCTTGGCCTGTGCAGCTCATATCCTGCGTCATGAATTGGGCTGCATTGAGCAACGCAGTAGCGCGAGCAAAATCAGTGCTTTGTGTTTTGGTCAAATCAAGGCAGTCATCTCCCATGCAGCGTATAGGCCCACCGCACTGGTACTCAGTTTCCTTTTCCAAGGTCGGAACAGAAACATCTGTACCACAGTCATAAGTATCCTCGTGGACGTAGCACGTACCAGAACTTCCCTGAGCACCATCAACACATTTGGAACTGATGAAGCCGCACTGAGGGTTTTCTTCATATTTCTGACAGCTATCGAGATTCCCGCCCGTGTTTACCGGACAGTGCGTTTCACCTTGAGGGTCTGTCCAGCAGTCCATTTGCCCCTTATAAAAGTCATAGTCAGCTTTAACTCGAACCTTTTTGCATAGTTTTGGAATACCAGGCAAAGGTGACGGCTTGAGTTGAGATTCGCAAACTTTGATCCCATTGATGACTGTGCAGCCCGTAGCATCAGTCGGGTCATCTATACATGTGATCTCGCCTTCCGCAAAACCATCTACAACCCCTTTGGCTGAATCCATGCAGCTCTGTGGAGCCCACTCATCCTTGGTAATGGCTTTTGATGGGTCATAGCGTAGCTTTATGCGGCCAAAACCCTCACCTGCGCCAGTTACTGAAACGCGGATCTTAAACGTAACAACATCACCATCTTTCACATTCTTGAAATAGGGAGTGACATCAATATTAGGGTTTCGCTCCCAACTTGTTGACAATTCACATCGGCCAGCCGTTTCTGGAGGGAAATTGCCGTCAGGGCCGGACCATACTTTAGTTTCCTGACCTGATTTACCAACCCAAACTTGCATGTAGTCATCCCACTTGGCGTACTCAAGAGTTGCAGACACTATGGCGTCTGGATTACTGACTTGGACCCGCGTGTATTCCTCATAAATCGAACAGTTGCCACTCCAGTAGTCGTTACCAACTCGGCCAATCCACAACTCAGTACAGCCTTCTCCACAAGATTTGAGGTTATATGGACCATCATAGTGCTTCACCACAGAGGCATCGTAGTCATGGACAACCTCACAGTCCGCGCTTTGATCTACAACACGCTGACACCGTTCATACTCTGGAATGTGGGCGTTGATAGTATTCTGATTGATGGTTGTTTCGGCAGAACAATCCCCAAAGCCACCTGCGATGAGGTCCATATCCTCATAGGTCTTTTTGCTTAGATTTAGTACAGGGTCATTACTGAAATCAGGGCGTGATCGATTAGAGGCATCGAGAAGAACCTTGTATGCCGCACCAGAGATTGATGGATTAGCACTATTGGCATCACTCCACAGCGACCCTTTTGCATTATTCCCCACGCTGTCCATGTCATCGCCAGAGTCGTAAATGCCTTGCAGACCGCCCACATCAGGTTTATTGGCATCAGGGAAGTAATAACTATCAGGTTTATTGTTGGTCCCGCTCGTTCCGGGGAATAGATCATTGACATTAATCTGACTCCCCCCGTTCATTTGGAATTGACCGTCTTTCAACGTCGGCATAGAGATTGTGCCATCTTGCACAGTCCCCGAGCTCGACTTGAATGAGTTTGAGAGGTTTTGTCCGAAAGCCTGGGCCTCTTTACCCACCGCTGTGATGTCCTGGTCTTGGCTACCGTTAGCGTAGGAATGTATCGGCAGCGCAGACATGGTTACTGTCAACAGCGAGGCCACAGCTTTCATAAAGTAATTATGACTTCGCATTGTGTTCTCCATTTCAACCTTCCCATGCTATCTGAGAAGACAAGGGCCACCTGTACGTGTAGTGGCCCTTTTGGGGCATAATCTAAAATGCCCGTGCAAATTCGTTAGGGTCTGCTCAATTGTTACAGCAATCATTCCATCGCCAGATGGTGTAAATAGGGTCTTGCCCAATTGCCGGTATAGTTCGCGCCAGACCCCACGTAAGAGTGGATTCGCCAATTACGTGAGATGAGTTTGTCTCTGGAACCGGATGCAATAGCGTGAATTTGTACTGCGTTTTGGGTAGTGTTGGGCTAATAACACCTCTACACATAGCCTCAGAACCCATTGTCTTCCACGCTAACCCCCGGCGATGCAAAGCAGCCAGAACCCTTGTGCTAAGAAGACTGCTATCGCGGATAACACCTTTTCCACCATTCTGGTTGCCACTAAATGGATACAGGGTGCCCCATGAACCAGCACACCAGAAAAGCTGTTTTAAAGGTTTTCCAGCGGTTGATGAGACAGCATCAGCAGTACACGCAGCCGCCGCAATTGGGTTTGCTACTGCCGCCGCCTCTGGATTGGTAAAAAAAGCGAGCTCATCATTGTTCCAGGTCGGGTCGAGCTCCGACATGTACATGATGTCGAGATCCATATACCCATCAGCATTACAGGTCTGCTTAATAAATAAATCGAGCATCACCAACAGAGGAAACGCATAGTAGTGATAGTGCATAAAAGAACCATCACCACCATCCATGTCTCCCATGCCATGATGCCCTTGGTTAGTCCTATCAAACGGGAACCTGACACCATTCAAGACAGATGAGCAGCCAGGCACTCTCTGAAATTCAACAAGCCGTGCTGGCTCCCACATAGAAGTGGTGACTCCAGGCCGAGGGACCCCTAGATTATCCTCGCACATACACAGAGGGTTGCTTACGGCTTCACTCGGGAATGATCCGCCTCCACCACTTATAGGAACCCCTGCTACTTTGATGGGAAAAATACAGCTCCAGCAGATGTCAGTAATCAGTTTTCCGCCGATTACTTCCGCATTCTGGCACCCAGGGTCAGCCGATACCGAACGAACCCAAAAGACCGCGCTAACGGCAATGACCCGTAGAATTTTTTGCATCATGGTAAGGCCTTTACGTAATTCAAGTGTTTCTCCATGACAGCAGGCTTCCCGTGATAGAAACCTTGTTGCCATGACAGTCCAAGTAATTTGGCGCTCTCCCCCAATGGGAAGCTCTCCACCTGCTCAGCAATGAGCTGTATGCCTTTTCGGCGGCAGTGGAGGATGGCCGAGTAGTCTTCAAGCGACCGCAGTCTTCTCGCGTCAAACTTGCAATAGTGCCAGTCATAACGACTCAGGCGCTCCAGCGAAGAGTTTTTGTCTCCATAGTCATCCAGCGCCAGCTCAACCCCTATTTCGGTAAGAGCCTCCCATCTCAATGCGAGAGAGGCATCCTGAATGCCCTCGGTAATCTCGATGACAAGCCGTGATGAGTGATTCTTAGCAATGTCGCGGACAACCCTCCACCACGCTTTGAAAATGACGTCTGATTGCAAAGTATGTTCAGAGACATTCAGAAAAAGAGCTGGGTACAGATCCAAGCAATAATGAAGGTTGTCCTGAATGAACCGTGCCATCTCCATATCCACCAGCCCCCAATAAGGAGGTGATGACAGAGAGGATGGTGTAAGAACCCGGCCTTCGTCGTACCAACGAGCCAGTACCTCAGCAGCGACAAACGAACCTGTGCCGACGTCTTTAATTGGTTGGAAAGCCGGGGCAAAAATCATTCACCGCCCTCCTCAGCAAGTTCGCGGACAACAAACTTCTTGCCTCTGGCAGTAATGACGCTCGGTGTGTGCTCCAGCTCGAACCGGGTAATCAGATCTGGCGTCAGCAGATATACCGGCGCGTCAAAGTTGTCGGTGACACTCTTGTAGGAATCCCAGCCTTTGTCTTTGTCGAACTCTGTGGCGATATAGGTAATCCGTTGTACGCCAGGTTCCTGCTTAATTTCAGGCAGCTTCTTGGCGAGCAGCTCCATTTGCTTTTTGTCCAGCGGGTCGAAAACTACGACCGCTTGGGTAAATGGCCGCGTTCCAGGCTTGCAAACTTCCTTCGGATCGCACAATGGGTTGATCACGTCACCCGCGTGAGCGAACACAGTGCCATCCGGAGTGCTGATGTCACTGGTGATCATGACGCTAGGGTCAATTTCTCGTGTTCGAGATTTTGGCGCTCTGGGCAGCTCATTGAAATTCTGCTTGGTCCAGAAGCGCTCTATAGCCTGTTTCTTCTTCTCTTCCCAGTCGATATTGGCAAGGCGTTTCTTGGCAACATCAATAAGGTCTGGCTCACTGATTTTCTCCACCGGCCCCTTAACGCCGAGATCGCCTTTTTCTCCGTTATCCACTTCCCGAGCCAACCATACCGGGTCGGACAACCCGGAGACCTGGGCGACGACGTTTGGTTGTTCGCCAGGCAGCGGCTCATCCTCCAGCATCACAATCGTGGGAACGGCTGTGATGTTGTACGTTTTGAACAACGTAGGGTTGATGATGATGTTCGGCACTGGGTCTTTTTTGGCCGCGAGCGCCTGAATAGCTTTAACTCCCTGCCCCAAGTTCATTCCTTCCGGGATGCCACGGAACACAATTACAGAATCAGGCTGGCCTGACACCGCCGTTAGGACGTCATCTAACCCCTGTTCGCCAAGAGACAACGAGGCGAAAACCAGTATCCGATGGTCAGAGTAGATACCCTTTTCAGCCTGTTTCCGGTGCATCTCCTTGAGCGTTGGGTTAGTAGTTTGGAGCTGCTTGAAAAATGCCTTGGCTTCGGCCTGAGCCTCGTCCATGTGTTGGTTTTGC
This sequence comes from Proteus terrae subsp. cibarius, assembly GCF_011045835.1. NCBI lineage: Bacteria > Pseudomonadati > Pseudomonadota > Gammaproteobacteria > Enterobacterales > Morganellaceae > Proteus > Proteus terrae. The sequence goes on along the minus strand of NZ_CP047350.1, from coordinate 106,805 downwards.
AACAGAGATGGCATTTCCATCTTCTGGGCCTTTTGGGCAATTTGCTTTCCTTTCTCAATAAGCGCCTTATCCTGCTCTGTGAGCGGAGACTCTTGAGCGTATGCCCCGCCAGCCACAGAGAATATCAACGCCACCAGAACGCTCTTAGAACAGGGGATATGCGCGGCCAATGATCTGATCATTTTTCACAGTCCCCCAGTAACGTGAGTCGAAGCTGAATGGGCTTTTGCCCATAAACCAGTAGTTATTCTCTTTCAGCGTGGTCTTGCCGTAAAAGTGGCTCTCTGGCAGATGTAGTTTCCCTGCGAGCTGGAGCCCCTCTCCGACGACATCACCATTGACGGTGATCTTCCACTTATCGTTGATCTCGACTTTATCCCCCGGCATACCGGTGAGGATTTTGACCATGCGAGTCCCGTCCTTGTAGAAAGGCTGCATGTTCTTGGCTTGGAAGGCGTAAACAGCTCCCCTCTCCAGAGTTTGGTCGTTCAGATCAATGAGGAAGAAGGTGTAACCCGGCAGGCACTTCTCCTGTTGTGGATCAATGCCAATACGGTAGCGGCTGGCAAAGGCCGCACCAGCAGCCCAAAGAACCAGTAGTGTCACACCGGCCTTAACCCCGAAGCGCTTCCAGGATTCCTTTTTGACGAAATACTTCTTGAGTGGAAAATTCATTTCAGCACCTCATCAGGGAGGTACACGTCACTTGGAGCACCGACGACAGCACTTGCGTCAAGGACCAAATAACCTGCGTCTTTCAACTTCAAAATTGCGTCATTGGTCTTGACCATCAGTCTTTCAACTTCCTCCTGAGAGGCACCAGCGGGATACGCCGACGCCACTTTAGCGAAGTCAACCACGACCACTGGCGGGGTTTGATTCAAACGCTGATGGATGCTTGCCGTTTGTTCGCTCATCACGTAGTAGCTACCGCCGAAGCCACCAGCGGCACCGAGAATGGCGGCGATTGCGATTGATTTAATGTCCATTACTGTCTCCCTGGTTATGCAGCCTGCTGACGGCTTCGCATCACGGCCTTGATTGCCTCAGGAATGCTCATGCCTTGTTTCACAAACTGGTCGATGGCGTTAACGTCCACCGGATCGGTCGAATAAAGCAGCTTCTGGAAGTCGCCCACTATCAAGCGTCCGACGCCCATGCCGCTCTTCGATTTGATAAAGATTTCTGAGTACACGCCCTGGATGGTGTGTACCGTCTTGAGGGTGTGGAACCCGCCCTCTGAAAGGGTCAGACGACCGCTACGTTTAACAGATTCCACGGTTTCTTCGGTTTGGCCGAGCAAGTACATGCTGGCCGAGTTCTCCGCGATGGCGCGGCCCACTGCGTTCTCATAGAGGTCGTTGATGGACTGCGTTGCAATGACAACGGAGCCACCGTACTTACGGAATTTGCGGTAGGCATGTTCCATGAAGACCGAGACCTCGCCCTCTTTGAGCAGGTCCCAGGCCTCATCCACGATGACGACTTTCTTGCGGTTACGTTCACCCAGGAATACTTCTTGCTGGATCTGGTAAATAAGCTGGAGCAGTACAACCTGACGCAAGTGCTTACGCCCTTGCAGTTCATCGAGCTCCAGTACAGTGAACTGGTTCTGGAAGCTGACGTTGTTCTTGCGAGAGAAGTATTTCCCGTAGCTACCTTTCGACGTAAAGGCGTAGAGCTGCTGACCAATATCCTTGAGGCGCTGGTCGTTTTCTTCTTCCAGACAGCGCTCAGCGATGTCGTCAACCTTCATCTCTTTACCTTTCTCTTCCCACAGGCGAGAAAGGACCTGTTTCAGCGCAGAGATTTGCCATTCATCCAGCAAGCCTTTGGCCGACGCCATTGCACAAACGAGGCTGACAATCGCGTCTTCTTCGTCCTCGTAGTTCTGTATGAGCTCGAACGGGTTGAGGCAGACGTGCGTTCCTTCTTCAAAGTGAACGAAGTCGCCATTGAGCATTTCCGACAGCTTCTGGTAGGACTTACCGGCATCAATAACCCAGACCTGAGCACCCTCGGACAAGTAGGAAAAAATCAGTTCGTTGGTAAGGAACGATTTACCCGAGCCGGATTCGGCTGCGATCACCAGGTTTTTGTTGGTATTACTGTCGTGAAGAGACAGACTCATGAGCTGGCCGTTGCGGGAAATCAGCGCTGCATGATAGGTCCCGGTCCCCTTCCATTCCCCAAACACCGGCAGGACCACAGCCGCCTGCTCGGTTGTCATGGTCTTGTAGCGGAATAGGTCTCGCACTGCATCCCGGTCTGTACAGAATGGCAGGCAGTTGAGGAACATCGGCAGAGCAACGAACTTATCCTCCATCAGCTCGAACCGAGATTCACGCCAGATGTTTCGTGCGGCCATCGCCGCCGCTTCAACACGTTCTTTGGTTGGAGCAAATAAAACCACCGAGTAGGTGATCTTGACTGGCTTAGCCCCCTCTTTCATGGACTCATAGAGAGTGTCGAAGCTCTCCTTTTTGTCCGCCAGCACCGGCACGAATTTGAGCATCGGCCCGTAGGCTTGGTTTACAGTGAACTGGCGTTTGCGCTCCAGAGTGTTTTTCGTGCTTTCTGCCTCAGGGAAAAACACATTGGTCACAACCATGTAGTTTTCTTTGATGCTGGAGTTGCCGCCGCTGAGATCCCCGGCATAGGTCAACGCATCACCAAAGTAGAAAACGTCAGGCAGCTTTTTCGCTGACATGACTTTCGCGTGGTAGTCCCCCAGCCTGATGCCGTTCTTGCTGACTTCCACATCAGTGCCGTAATCGAAGATTTGCTCGCAGATGGGCTTATCCATCTCCCAATCCACAGAGTCATGTCGCCATGAAGCATCCGGCCCCCAATTCAGGATGGTGCTCATGATCCGGATGTAGTTCACCGCCGTCATTGTGCGGGGACGCAGACCAACGGTTTGAAGCGATGATTCGACCTTCGTGCGAAGCTGTGCGAGCTGCTGGAGTTCGCTTTCAGTCGGGTTATTGTTCTTGATGGGGACTTTGCACGTAACGAACAGCTTGAGGTCTTGGATCAAGCCATTGTCGTAGATACCTTTGTTGGTCTTGGCAAATATGCGTTCTGTCGTGTGGTGCTGGAGGAAGTTAATCCGTTCCTTGATGACAGATGTCAGCAGCTCGTGACGGAAGCCATCACGCAACCCCATCATCCGGTACATCTCCTGATTGATGTCCGGGGAGCGGAACAGAACAAACTGGAGCGTAGTCTTCGACGGGAACTCCTGATTCAGGAAACCGTTCATTCGCTCCTGAACTTTTTCATCGGCACCACACAGGGGCTCACACATGAAACCAAAGCCTGCACTGTGGTCATCCATAAGGAAGACATGATCGTCTTCGTCATAGGCCAGGACAGGAATAATCCCGGCAGCTCGCAAGTGCTCCGGGATCAACGTTTCTTCGAGTTTCTTTTTGATGGTTACGATCATTCAACACTCTCCAACCATGATTTCAGGTTCTTCGGACGTCCTTTGCTGACACGACCATCCGGAGCAACCACGAACGGAACGCCCTCAATCCCAATGAAATGAGCTGTCAGCAGCGTTTGATCGTATTGGCCGGGGTCGCAGGTTTCTTTTGAAGGAAGGGAACCCAAGGTGTTGTTCATCAGCGCATCGAGCGCGTGGGTTTTGTCTTTCGCGCAGTACAAGTTCTTTGCCAAGCGGTTGGACTCAGCACCCAGAGCAGGAATCACGATAAATTTAAAGGTGTAATCATCCACCAGCGATTTGGCATCACCCATGAGCTGATGGCAAACCGCGCATCTAGGATCGACAAAGACCACCACCTCTTTGTCACCACGCCCCATCGAAACGGTGTTCAGCGTGTCCACATCCATGCCCATGCTCTTGAAGTGGATACGCTCCGCTACATCCCTCATTTGGGACATCGTGTTGAGGGGCTTCTTGCTCCACAGGTCGTAGATTTGTCCTGAAATAACAAATCGCCCGTTTTCAGAGAGGAACATGATCTGCCCATCACTTTGGACGGCTCGAACCCCTTTGATGGGTAGCTCTACGATGTCCTCTATCTTCGCCGCTCTGGGATCGGTGATTTCCAATTTCGATGACGCATGAGCCGTGCCGGTAATAATCCCGAACACCATCAGCGCCCCGAGTAATTTTGTCCGCATGTCTATCCCCTAAGATTGGATTACTGGATGCTGGGCAGTGTATCCGGGGGAGGGAAATAGACTCGCCTCTGTAATAGCCCAATTTGGACAATTCCAGCGCGATACAAAAAAAAGCCCGGTCTGAACCGGGCTTTGAGAGGAATGAACCTTAGTTCATGGTAACAGCTTCGGATTTGCCACCAGAGTCATCGACCCCAACCAGAGAGATGGTCGGCATCGTTTCATAGGTGCCCTTGCTGATAGTCACTCGATCAGAGCTGATGCTCTGCAACTCACCGGCAATGGTCCATTCGTAGGACTTCATGCGGCCATCGGTATCTTCGCAGTTCGCATAAACGATCCACGACCCAACGGTCTCTCGTGAGCTCAGGCTACATGCAGGCAACTTGTTCTCTGCCACATTGATGTTCACCTCGCCCTCAGCTTCATGCCCCATTTCTGAGGTTATTTTCAGCTTGATGCTGTGCTCACCAGCGCCCAGAGTTGCTCTGCCGTAGTAACCGCTGCTTTCCAACGGCGTACCATCTACCGAGTAGACGCGAGTCGAAATACGGTCGCGTGGGTGGCCGCCAGAAATGTACGGTCGCAACAGCACATCCAGAGGCTCACGCTCGTATTTGTTCGAGCCAGAGTATTGCAGGTCGATAGCATAGGGCTCTGCCTGGCCGATCTTGAGCGGTTGCTCGATCACGGTTTCATGGCCGCGAGCATCACGGACAGTCACCTTGATGTTGTAATCGCCCGGCTCATTGATCACAAAGGACCGGACAATATCCTGCCGCTGATCCTGAATCACTGCGCCTTCCGGCAACTCCCACTCGTAGGTCGGTTCTTCCAGCTTGCCGTTGAAGGCAATTGGCCGCACTGACGCGGTGATCGTCGCAGGAGCCACGTCAGCGTTCTTCCTGACCTGCATTCCGAAGCTCGGCCATACATACTGCCACACGCGGGAGCGTAGGCTATGCGAGGCTTCTGCACCCTGATCTCGGTATCCTTCGATCCAGGTGGTGTACTTCGTTTCTACAGTAGCCTGGTTGAGGTCAGTGTCCGAAGGCACGTACTCAGCAGTATCACCCTGCACAATTGAGCCATCAGGCAGCGTGAAGAACCCGTTCAGCTTCACGTCCATCCCACGGTAAGGCAGGCTGGTTTCGGCTTTGAACACATACTTCTTACCGGTCTCAATGACTCGCGGCCCTGTCACGTAAGGACGGGGGGCCTTCACTGCTCGGAAGTCAACTGCCGTTTTCGCAACTTCATAGGCATAGCCGTCATCAGCCGGTGCAGTGGCAGAGCGCACACGAGCCCACAGGCGGTATCGGGTTTCTTCATCGCTCGAAAGCGTGATGCTATCCCCTGTCTGCGCGTAGGTTTTGCCACCGTCAGTAGACCACTCAACAATGGCATTGCCACCGGAGATTGGCTCATCGTTCAACGTCAGGTTCGCTGTGTACTTGCCTTCACTTCCGACAAACAACGTGGTCGGGCCGATAACAGCAATATCAGGTTTGTCGTAAGCGACAACACTGACCGCTTCGGTGTACTTTTCCGCACCTGAGTTGACGTTCACCACCTTGGCCCGAACCTGGTACTCCCCCTTGTCGAAGGTCTTCACAAGCTGATACTTGTATCGATCTTCTGGGATGAACTGCTCCCAGGTTTTACCGTCGTCCTTACTGGTTTCCCACACAACCTGGCCGGTAGCCCGGAGATCCTGACGGTCGTCCAAAGATAGCTTGAACACAGCAGTGAACGGAGCTTCACCAGACAACTTGCGAGCCTCCACGCCAGCACCGATGGCACCACCACGAAGCACTGTCAAGAAGGCAGGTCTGATAGACAACTCTGTGCGGTTGTAACCCTCAACAGGGCTTTCCAGAACAGCCTCAGCAGCGATACGGACGGAGGAAGTATCCACACCAGACAGGTCTACTGAGAACTGAGCTTCACCGTTCGATGCTTCCGCATAATCAGTGAGCGCAACCGTCTCGTTGTAGGCCTTTTGCTGGATCAGGCGTACTTTCCACACCCCCATCGTGTTAGCGTCATAGTCACCATCAGGTTTGTACTGATCACGGATGAGAACCCTAACCGGCAATGCCTGGGTGTCAATCGCGGTATCACCTTTAACTTCAACGATAGGACGGATACTGTCAGAAGGTGCAGAGATAGCCCGGTAGACAACCTCAGTCTTCACATCAGGCACCTTGTTGTAGGCCGCGTTCACCTTGTAGGTGGTCTCCTCCCACAACGCTCGCTCATCGGTATTGATGCGGCGATACACCTTATTGGTGGCACCCCATCCCGGAGTGAAGGTCTCAGACTCAAGAACATCAGAGTTGCGCGATATGGCAATATCCAGATCAGCTCGTTCAGAGTTGATAATGGCATCACCCAGGTAGTTACCTGTCATCGGCACCAAGTAGATGTTGTCTTTGAAGTTGTAGTCGGAGGCTAGTTCAACGGTCGGAGCTGGTGGGTCAACCGCTTCGACATTGAAAGTCTCGTCGTTCAACGTCACCCGAGTGCCGTTACGGGTGAAAATACTTACCCGCCACCCCAGAGGGTGATCACCGTTCTCGGCCAGGGAACCTGACAACGAAGGAGATTCCGATAACGGGTCTTGGACCAGTCCATCGGGGATCTGCTGCCACTCGAACAGACAGGTGCGGCTTGCACTGCCAACAGCTTTGTTCGCGGCCTCGTTTTTCGCACGGTCAGCACTGAGAGTGATTGAACAATCAGGACCTTTGCTCTGCTTGAAGTTCACATCAAAGTCTTCAATGACGCGATTCACCTGAGCAATGTCATCAATCGGGGTGTAACCAACAGAGCCATAGGCAGTAGTTACCGTCAGGTTCTGAGAGCCAGACCCAACTTTTACCTTGGAACCGTCACCACTGAACAGGTACAGGCTGTATTCGACAGGTTGTTCACCAATGCTCACAGCCTGCCCCACCAGCCCGGCAACTTTCATCCCGTTGTTGTCCTGCGTAGTTTGTTCAGCCTCATCCGGAGTTCTGTCCCATTGGAGCAAACACACCGGGTCACGAATTGGGTCTGCGGCCATAGCCACATCCTCTTTCGTGGTGAACCGGCAAGGCACACCCGACTCTGGCAGGGCATAGATTTTCACCGGGTCAATAACCTGGCGAATTGTCCATGATTCAGCCGAGAGCTTGGCCGTCCCTTTCCAGGTATTGATGTCCACAACCAAGATGGGTGAGTTCGGCGCGGAGGTCATGACAAGAAGACTGGAAGAGCCGACCACATCAGGAACAGCCGGTTTAACCGGAATGCTCAAACGACCACCTGACGCACCGAAATCATGTTGGCTCATGATCCCCATTGTCTGGCCCGGCTCGATACGCACCCCATTCACCACCAGCGGCACTTTCGCATCAGAACGGAGGGTCGCAAACACGTCGTATGAACCTGTCACGACAGCACCATCACTGAGCGTCAGCGGCTTGGTCTCGATGATCCGCTTGCCATCTGCATGAACAAATTCATGAGTGACAGCGGGGACCATAACCTTGCCATCCATCCCATCCGCCAGCATCACCTGACGCGGTTTGTACTCGAAGCCAACCGCCTTTTGAACCGCGTTGCCTTGTGCGTCCTCACCGGAAACAGTCAGCGTGTAAGATTCCCCTTCCTTCAAAGACGGGAACATTACCGGGTACTCAAGGCGGAATCGACCTTTCGACTCCTCACGCCAAGACAACTGCACCTTGTCATCGGCTGGGCCTCCGACGAGGGCAATAGAGGTCAGCTTAGGACTCGGGTCGGCAGTATCAGTCAAGGTGATTACAACATCATCCAAAGACTGGATTGGTGCTCCATCACTGATCGATACGGTTAGTGTCGGCGCTGAATTATCTATGCTCATAGCATATTGGGAGCCAGTGAATACCTGCTTAACCTCATTACCGAAAGCATCTTTAGCTACGAGAGATATGCCGGTATATGTGCCCTCTGACAGATTCTCAGCAGAAAATGTGAAAAACCAATCATTTGTGCTACTACGAAGAACTTCAGTACGAGACAACGGACGTTCTTCGCCAGTCGAGGTTATCGCAGACGCACTTGAGTTGTTAGAAATAACCCACTGGTTAACACCCCAACCGTCAAATGAATCAGGCTCACGGAAATGAGCTTTAAAAATCCGCCCATTTCGTTCTAACCCAGCAATTTCAGGAGGGTTAAGGTCATAGCAGAACGTTGCCCCAATCCGATCAGACGGAAGTTCAGGCTTCCCTTCCGGTCGAGACCAATATCCAGGCCATGAACATGAGCGCCCACTGAACGATATATCCGTATCCACTTCTGCATAAGAAGCATTTGCCGGAATTTTAGTAGTAGGCAACCAAGATCCCCATAACTCCTGAGCGTAAGGTCTCGGCTCAACATGAAATCTCAGTTTTTTATAATGGTTAACTGAGCTCATATTAATGGTTTCACCGCGGACCCACTGACCATCATCCCTAAGATATTCAACATACTTACCGATGGGAGCCAAGCTAACCGATGGATCAGCTTTCACACTGACGGATGTATTACCAAGAGAGTTCATAACCCAGTCGTAAATAATAAACGACTTAGTTTTTGTCCCATGTTGCTGGAATACATCAGCTTGCGTCTGCCGATAATCATATGTACCGTCTTCGGCAATGATATTGCCTTCAATACAGTTTTTATAATCACACCAGTTACCGCTTTGAGCACCGTAAGGTGAAGAAGGATAGGAGTTTGTTTTGGGTATCCGGTAGAGCACCCTGTAGGTATCGGAATAAATGGTCATTCCGTTCTGATAAGGCGCAAAACCTGATAGGGCCTGACCATTAACCTTAAAAGTTGAGGCCTGCGGGTTCTTAGGGTCATACACTGCTACTGGCTCAGGATTCTCTCCAGACTTTGCACCTACTGAATCCCAAGCAATAGGATAGGCTATTGACCCTTTGTTCCCTGCTTTATCCAGGGCCTCGAAATGAAGCGTATATAGATCCTCCCCATTAGGGAACACAGTGCTCCAGTTCAACAACTGGCCTTGGCCGTTGGCGTAATTAACCGAGACAACAGGACTCCTCTTGCCTTTGCTATCTACAGCATACGCCTGTATAGAGGAAACCGAAGAACCGGCATCAGATGCAGACACATCTATACCTGAAAATCGGTTAGGACCTCGCAGTAGCGTTCCATCAGAAAGCGCCCGGTTCCATTCCCCTTTTACTGTCACGTTTGCCAAACTTGGCGCTGTCGTATCGACTTGAAGCGGGTATTCATCAGTCTGAACGGAACTTCCGTCTGACGCCAGTATTTCGGCCCTTAGTTTGTAGACTCCCTCGGAAGGAGCCGGTAGTTGAAGTTCCGCACCATAGTAGGATTTTCCACCCACTGTGATGCGATCAGTAGCCCCAAGAAGGTGGCTGGTCGCTGTCGAAACCACTGTTCCATCCGACCGAATCACCGAAATCTTTACCTTTCGGTCGATACCGGCACTCAAGGCAAACGAGATATTGCCCGTTGGGTTGGCATAGTTGGCATTCGGAGTCAGAGACCGTTGCGTACCATCTGGAGCCTTAAAGGTGTATTCCAGCAGCTCTGCATGAGCAGCACCAGCGGTAAGAACCGCCAGAGCCCCAAGCATCGCCGGAATTTTAGGCTTGAAATTGATCATCGCATTCTCCATTCGTTTTGAGTTACAAGAACCCAATGCTGGAGGTTACGGGAGGGAGTGCATAAACATGGGCTGTGGAAGTGCCCTTTTTGAGCAAATAAGGAAATAGTTGGAATTTGTTATGACTGGACTTTTTGCCAAAAAATAAGGGCAGCTTTTAGGCTGCCCCTATCACCCGTTGATTAACGGCAAGGTGTCTTTTACACCCCCAGGCCATTGCTGAGTTGCACAACAGCCGGGATGACCTTCTCTGCATGTTCCAGAGTAGCAGACATGATGGATTCCACTACGGTCGGGGAGTTGTACAGGCCCATACCGCCACCGATACCCATAGCGAAAGCCATGAGGCTCTGGCGAGCGATACCACCAACAACACCGACCAGGATCATCGCACCCGCAACGATTCGACCCAAAGTACCTTGGGTCCAATCCTTGAGAGTTACCCATACGTCGTCAAACGCTGTACCACCAGTACCAGCGTGGGCCTGATCCGGCACGAGCAGGAAGGCTACCACCATCAACCCCAGGAAGAGGAAGAGTGCGTTGTTTTTACTTGAGGCATTCGCCAACTGATTTGCGTTCATCAAGAACATCTCCTATTTGGTTGTTTCAGACTTCGGTTCGTGTTGTACCGTTTGCAGCGGTCTCAAAACTGGCTCACTTTGCGGTGTGCCATCCCCAATCACCCACCTGCGCGGTTCGATTTCGGTATAGACATACCCTGTCACGATGAGATCACCATTGGTGTCCTCCCAGGGAGCTACCCAAATCCGCATAACCTGTGCTGGTGTACGAATTGGAATCGGGCGATCCGGAAGACGCGGTGCGACATAGTTGTCAATCACCGGGTCTCCGGAGCTAGATGAGTTCGCTGAAACGTTTGAGGAACCTTCGCCATCCGCTTCCGCTTTGGCCTCGACTTCCTCTGGTTTCATTGGGCGCGGGACATTTCCGTCATTGGTTGCGGCGTAAACGTCTCGCGCTGACATACACTGAACACCATTCGGCATTCCCGGACAGCTATACTCATCCTTGCCGATGTTGAACGTCGAACAGCCCGACAAAATAAGTAGCGCTGCACCCACCCCCAACATCTTTGCGGATCTTACTGCCTGTTCCTTTTGAGCCTCGCCTCTGGAACTGCCCTTTCTGGTCAAAATGTTCAAATTTTTCATTTCTTGGTTCCCCCGGTGGAACGAATTTGTAGCTTGGTTCCTTTGGTCACGATGATGTCTACCTGACGGCCAGCATCGACCTCGATAACGGGGAAGATGCCTTCGGCCATGTCGATATAGAACTGAGCGATGCGATCTAGCGCCTTACTGGCCCCCTTCACTGCTGCTCCCTGCAACATCTGGTCGGAGAACACAGACTGGTACTGGGTATTTGAGCCAGGGTTAGTGCTGACGACCGGCACAGGATTGACGTCAAAGGCTTCGGAAACGCCACCAAGGAAGCCTGCCATCAAGCTCTTGGCGATGATTTGCCCCTGCTTCGATACGACGCGACCACGGACACCGGCCTTACCGTCTTCACCCACTGCATAGGAATCCAGCTTCGCTTCTATGACCCCCCCATCATCCCGAACGCACGAGAAGGTCTCGCCACGCAGGTACGCTCGCTCTGAACTGAGATCTCCATAGCCTGAAACAATCAGGAAGCACTCACGAACATCCGCACGGAAGCGGTTAGGCAAAATAGCCTCTTTCTGAATCCTGAGGGTCGAAGGGAACGGATCTCGACGAGCACCTTGAGATGTTGGTGCGTCCATACCGTTGATGAGCACCCCTGTCAGGATGGAGCCAGAAGGTAGGTAGATAGACTCATCATCCTTGTTGTCCTTCTCTTCAACTTCTGGCGCTTTCTGCGAGTAGCTCACTATTTGGATGCCTGGTTTAGTTGCATCACGACCGTCTCCCTTGCCAGTTGCAGGAGCCCCACCCTTCGAGTCAGGAAGCGGTGCGTCCCGAAAAAAGGATGCTGGATCTTTGTAGTCGAGCTTTTTCTCCATGAACTGACCATCACCACCAGATGCACCATTAACATCGGCTCTGGCATCCTCTGATGAAGAGGATGTTTTTCCACCAGCAGCGCCGGTTTCGACTTTCTTAGCCAATTCCATGTTCTTCTGGGTCAGGCGGTCCAAATCTTGACGAAGGCGGGTCATCTCACGGCCAACATCACTGGATTTCCCGGCAGTGGTTTTGGTTTCCTCCAGCTCTTTCTTGACTCGTTCCAGCTCCTTTTTCAGGTCGGAGTTTTCACGAGACACCATCTTCACATCGGCAGACAACGAATCTATCCCGATCTCACGGGTGTTTTTGTCTGTGAGAACGTGCTTGATGGTTTCTTGGCGACCGCGCTTCTCTTCTTTCTTGGGTTCACCAGAGAACATTGTCACGACCGCAAAAAGAACGAAGACGCCGCCAGCGATAGACACCCAACGCTTCTTGTTGGGGTCTAACTGTGTCCAAAATCGCTTAATCATTGGGCACCTCCCAGCAGCGATGGACGCTTAGACGTTGGTGCGAGACCACGCTTCTGCTTCTTCGCCACATAGATCTCCGTCTTCTGGCCGGGCTCAAGCACGTTAAGCGGCCACGTAGTCACCGCAGCCACATCCCAGCTCCCACACAACGCCTCTTTGAACTCAATAGGCTGATCAGAGACGTTCAGGGCGACACCGATGAACACGTTAAGGTGGTGGCCCATCATGTATTGCCCCTTGCTAAAATCCACCTTTACCCCAGGATGAGCGCAGCTCGGCACCGCAGCACCAGCAGGGATGCGGTTCAACGTGTAACCTTGAGGGACTTCACCAAGAGCAATCTTTCGGAATACTGACCGGATGGTTTCGACATAAGGCTGGCTCTGTTCCCAGGTCTCAGCCTTGGTATTGGCAAAAGCACCAGTGATACCTACACCACCATCGAGCTTGAGAAAGACTTCTCTGGGCGGAATACGACGGGGAACCATCGTCAGGCTGAGAGCTTGGGCTTCCGAGCCTTTTTCAGTAATGAACATAGTCACCGGATACTGCTTATCCGTGGCGACATAGACCACATTCTCTTTGATGCAGACCTCACCACACTGGCCGTTATCCGTCGCCCCGGTCAGAGATGTTGAAACGATCTCAGGATTGCTGAAAGGCGTGACGATTCGGTTCGGATGACCAACGGCTATCGGGATGATCTGGTTAACCCCCGGCTTCATCGTCAGTAAGGGGTTTTCATTCATGCTGCCCACAACCTCATGGGAGCTTTGTCCTGACGTCACAGGGGCAGGAACATCCTTTTTCATAACACTGGCCGGGACAACAGGAATGTCATCCGAGGCATAGGCCATTGAAGTTCCAAGCGCCAAGGACAGCGCCAGGAGCGAAAGTTTAGCGTTGTTCTTCATGCTTTCTCCGGTTTTCTTCTTTGCGCTGGAGTTGCTCCAAAACAGTTTTGGTGCGTGGCTTTCCTACATAGGTGTCGATGTAGTCCAGCACGGGCGCGTAGTTTGAAATCTTGATGGCGAACTCGTAGGAGCGTTCGCTACGCTCTTCGTTAGAAGAAGCCCCTTTGACGTAGGAATATCCGTAGACAAACACCTTGTCGCTCTTGGGCTCGTACTCAACAAAACGCGGCTCAAACCGCATGGTTACGCGGTCGTTCTTGATCTGTTGAGCTTGAATTTCGATGGCATCAATCACGTCCTGATAGATGCTCGGGGAGAGAAGCGGGGTGATCCGTTCTTTCACAAAGTCAACGGTTCCTGGCGTCACATTGCCAAGGAGCTGAGCAAAAGCGAAACCCCAAGCCTCTTTATAGGACTGAGAGGCGTTATTTTTCGTCACCCAGGCTTCTTCCGTGAGCGTGAAAGGCTGGATAGTGACGATGGTTTCCTTGCTGAATACTTGGACCACCAGCAGGAAAACGATAGCAATAAGACCACCCTGGAAGATTCGTCCCCACTTATTTTCTGTTTGGGTCCCTTCCCAGGTCTTGAGATACTTTTTCAGGTTCAAGGCAAATACCTCCGGACAAACGGATTCTTGAGAGATTTGGCCTTGGTCATGATGAACCCGGCCCAGTAGATCATGTGGAGCAGGTATCCATCCGGATGGTTATCCCTGAATCGGCGATAAAGGTTGGTTACAAGTAACCCCCCCAGAAAGCAGATCAGGGCCTTACCGATGATGACCCCTATCGTTAGCCCCAAAAGCATCGGGGCCAACTCATCTGCGCTCCACAACAGCAGATGCGGGGGCTCATCGACCCGGCGCGGTATCTTTACAGGCTTCATAGCAACCCTCTTCTTTTCCTAGTGGCCTGTATTCTCATTCAGGGTCACTGATTTTCTGCCACGGCTTCGCGCCCTTTTCGGGCACTTCCAGCGACAAATAAAAAAAGGCGGCCTAAGCCGCCTTTTTTGCGTTTACTGGATCGGTTATTGATTTTGAGGAACCGCTTCCGAATGTTTTTCCGAAGCCGCAACGCTAACTTCATTGGCTGGTCGGGCCACCCCCAGAGTTTTCACTTCCTTGTTAGCATTGGCTTTAAACTTGAACATCAGACTGTACGCCGCCAGCAGGAAGAAGCTGAGAATGCCCCAGTAGGTCTGAACCGTGCCCAGAGCCTTGGCCGGGTCACTTGCAGCTCTGTTGGCCGTATCAGCAGCCAACTTAACCCACTGACTCCAGTCAAAACCTGCCGCAAAAGCAGACAGCCAAAACGCGACGGCCACTGGAACGATGAAGATGCACATCAGCACCGCGTTCATCAAAAACCAGAAAAATTGTTTATTAAGGTTCACACTTCCTCCCATTAACCTAGAAAATTGAATGCGTGTTCCAGGTTCATCCCTGCAACAACACCTATAACGAACATCACCTGCCAGACAAGGAACTGCCAGGAGATGAATGAACCAGATGAGCTTTCGCTTTCTCTGACGTGAGCTTGTGCGGACATAGACCCTCCAAATAACTTGTCGTCATCACGGAGTAATCGTCTCTTAATTGATCAATCTAGGAACAGTGCTGTTACGGCCCATTTTGGGCACTTTATGGAGGTTTATTCGAGGAGATGATAAGAGCGGGAGGCGAAAAACTTTCACATGTGAAAGTTCAAAGCGGCCAATGGCCGCTTGTTTCACACTGTTCTATTGTAACGGAGTTCTCGATAAGCATCCCATGCTTGCTCTGATGAGACACCTCGACAACCAACATCTGTGGCGCACTCAAGGTCCATCTTGTACTGCTTAACCTTCTGGTCTGCTGTATCGCCCCAGCTCATGGCTGATGGGTACTTGGAAACACTAAACACATTTTCAAGTTCAGCCTGATAGTCGTCGTTTTGTAACAGAGGTTCGGTTTCACCATCATCCCAGCGAATGTAAGCCTTACCCTGGAGAGCCTTCAAATGCAAAGGCACCAGTAAGGTGGAAATCACTTCGTCAGCCCTGATGTCTTTGTAAGCACACCAGTGAGGTTTAACGGTGATCACACCATTTACCAAAACGATGTCACACGCCAGTGTCGCTTCAACATTATCGTTAACATCCTGCCGAGCGTAGATCTCCACGAAACCAACCTGCTCTGGAACAACCTTGTCGATGAAGCTCCAAAAGCTGGGGTACGACGTTCCATCGCTGAGCGTCAACTGACCGTCATGCTCTTTCAGCATACGGTTCAGTTGTGCAGTGAAGAACTCTGCCGACACTTTTCTTGCCAATGGTTCCATATCACTCAGTCGTAGAGTGGCTCCTGCACCCCCCTCATACACCTCTCCAAAAAAGAAATCTCTCTTACGCATTAGACTTTGCCTCCTTTAATCGCTTGCTGGGTCAGCTTGATCCAGTTCAACGGGTTTTCACAGTCAACATGGTTGCCAGCGGCACCAACTACCGTTTTGTATGCCTCCGAGCCTGCCGCTGTGTGTACTGCCAGCATAAACGAAAACATAGGGTCATTTTGCATGGTGCCAATCATCATTGCACTGGAAGTGTCTTTGAGCTGGCAGTTTTCAACCCGCAGATTGAGTACATCTTTTGCCACCATCTTACAGTCGGGACACACCTTCTCAAGGTTCTTGAGCTTTGCGTCGTCATTGAGCACATCAGGAGCCGCGATGGCAGTACCGGCCATACACAGCCCCAGTGCCAGCAGTTTGAGTTTATTGGTTACTTTCATGGTTCCTCTCTATATCGTTCCAATTTCGTTTCGGTAAAAGAACAGTGGCCCAGTGACTGTTCTGAGTTCCGGCGTTACTTGCTTTACTCTTGAGCAAATATGCTGCTTGAAAAAGTTGTGGTATCCGTACAAAGCTGGGCGTGTAAAAACGGAATAGATAATGAGGGTGATGGCCGCACCAGCGGCCCACCCGATCACGTCCGGAGAGATAAGTCCTGGCACGTCTGAGATACGTTCTGGTTCAACCAAGCGGCACACCACCAGCACCCAGAACCACATTACCGGCATCACAAAGATCATCTTTCCGACGCAAGCAATGAGCACCTTCACCAAATTCAAGCTCTGCGCCCAGTAAAGCCACAACGCAGACAAGGATTGGCGACGTATCACCTGGTAGACGTTCAATGGGATGTCGCACAGATGCACCCCATCTTGATTTATAACGGAGTAGCTCATCCTCCCTCCCTATACCCGTTTCTGGAGGTTGCCGAACGTCAGGCCAACCAGGACACAGCACGTCATCATTGTCATCGGGATGACAACCGGATCGAGCGCTATGGGGATGAAGAACGCGATGAACAATCCGGCCATCAGGTACATCGTTCCGCGAACGCTATAACGATGGAGAACCGGACTCGCATAATCGAAGTTGGTCCGCTTAATTCGCCATGTCATCATCCCGTCATATACCGCAGGTACGAACAGGATCAGCATATAGGGAGCCCACGCGGCTAACAGCGCCAACCGTGTGTAGAACTGGTAAATGACGTTGACAAAGGCTTCCATGCGGCCTTTGACCCACACAAACCAGCCCTTGCCCATATCCTGCATCCCCTTGGACTTCTGGCGCTCCTCTTCTGATGGGATCAGCGTTTGGTACATCCCCTCATAGAAGCCTGAATCAATAACGCTCGACCTGAACCAGGTAGATGCTTTGTTCTGTATCCAGTCTCTTGCTTCGACACCAAGACTCTGTTCCACCAGCACGGATTCCCTTTTGATGGCTCTGTCTGTCCAGTCGCCAGGGATCAGCAGCAATATTGCCAGCAACTCAATAACCAGCAGCCATGCGACCAGCAACCACGGCTTCTTCATAGTCGGTTCTCCTTAAAACAGTTTTCACGCTCTCACAGGTGATGAGCTCATACAGCAAGCCACGCAAAGAGGTCTCATCCTCATGGGGCTGCGGGTTAATGGATAGTTCTCCTGGATGGGAAGAAAGCCACAGTGAGAACGACTCTCCTGAATCGACAGACCATGAATCACCGCCACTATCGACAATTTGCACTTCCAACGCCCGGCAGGTTTCGGTGATCAGGGTTTCCAGAAATGCCCCAATTCTGGCCGGGTCTTCATATTTCTCTCTCTGCTCATGAAACACGAGCTGGCTGTAGCGATGCAGAGCTTCTTCAATGATCGGGTAAATCACAGGCTCCTGATTAGCCTTAATCCCGTCTGTGATGTAGCAGCTCAGCTTCTCGATGATGGCCTCCGATGCAGGCCAGTCGAATTGGAGGATGCTCAGGATGTGAGCGTTCTTGCGGCCACGACTTTTCAATTCATTCATAACCCTGTCGAAAGGGTTCACATCGACCATGATGGCTACCTCGTAATCTCTATACTTCTTGTCACACATAGCTCTGCTCTTACTGGGTCAATATGGGCAGACGGCCTTTTACGATTGTTCCGCCTGAAATTTTGGCTATGTATTCCAGGTTCGGAAGCATTCCCAATAACTGGGCTGGGAACAGATCAGCTTCCTCCTCCATCAAACGCTCGCCTTGGTTGCCTCCGTGCATAATGGGCTCCTTGCCATCCGAGTTCTGGCCTTGAGTCCGCATGACGTACTTGAGCCGGGTCTTCGGCAGGTTATCCGCGATATACTCCTGGGTTTCACCATCGACGATACGCAGAGCAAACGTGTTGTTGATGTTCCCCAACACCTGGAGCGCTTTGTCTTTGCTACCCAGTCGAGCTGCGAAGTCAGCAAAAGTCTGAGTTGCAACGAAAAGACGAAGTTTCGCACCGCGACCTTTGTTCAGGAGCTGGATGAACGGGTCGTTGATCACCTCGGCAGCCTCATCAACAAAGATATTTACGGGTCTGTTGTTGACGCCGTAGTTGTATCTGTCACCGGCAACCGCTGTCAGGTCTGACAGGAAGATGGACCCCATAGCACTACCAACCATGTTGTCGGTCAGGGAGTCGAGCCCCAGATAAGCAACTTGAGCGTTGTTGATGATTTTTGCGGAATCGGTGATCTGGCGTTCGTCGCTCAGATCAGATGAGTCTGGAGACAGCAGAGGGCCTAGCTCCCCGGACGTCAGCATATTCATGATCGGCAGGAGGTTCGCCACCATCTTGGAGAAGTGGGTTTGGTCGTGCTGGAACATCGACAGCAAGCCTTCCAGGTCAGAGTTCGGGTGCTCAGGTTGGATGATGTCGTAGTAGAACTTCATCAACGCGAAAGCGATCTTCTCACGCGAACCGTTTTTGGCTTTTTCCAAGTAAGCCGCTGCTTCTGCCTCCCAGTCGGGCATAACTCGCTCTGAGTAAGCCTGAACGGCCTTGATGACCAAGCCAGCAGCGCCACCTTCAAGGAATCGGCGGAGCTTTGTCAGGTTGGGACGATCATGAGTGATGACCAAGCCCTGAGCGATGTTGTTCAGTGCCTGCCATCCAAATGATTTGAACGGGTCGGCCCCTGCTTCGGACGGGATCAACGCTGCCAAACGACTTGCGATTTCAGTCACGCGGGTGAAGTTACGCAGAGGGTCGATACGCACCGACTCTTCCGGGAATGCTGGATGAAATGAGACGAATCTTTCCGGCTGCCCCATAGCTTCACAGGCACGTCGGGCATTGTCCCGCATCTCCTTATCCCCTTTCGGGTCTATGATGATCACGGCTTCCCCACGCAGAATGGCCTGTGAAATCAGGATGTCGAACATACGGGTCTTGCCCGAGCCGGTGGTCCCAACGATCAGCGAATGCCCCTCAGTGTGCTTGAGTGGCTGCATCAGCTTCTCTTCTTTGGGCTCTACCCCGTGAATCCAGGGCTGGCCGATTGGCAGCTCCTTTTTCTTACCCTGTATCTTCCGGACAACCTTTTTGACCGTGGACTCTCTCCCTACGATGGAAGTCCAGTCGCGTTTCAGGATCTCAAACACGCGCTGGGCATGGCGGTTTTCCCACAGGAACCCACTACCAAGCCACATATCGTCCGGCGTGTCCTTGATGTACTTTTGGAGCTCCGCAATGGAAATAAACTCCAGATCACGCCCCTTCAAATGCTTTTGGAGCAGGTGAAGTTTGATAGCCTTGGGCAAACGAGCCATCGCCATCACGCCACAGATCCCCGTCATCCAATAGAATGGCTCCGGCGGCATCGTGCTGACTTGCTCTACGGCCAAAGCCGCGCCGGAGGCGGCAAGCCAGCCTGCTACAGCATTTTTTTCATAGTTGGGCCGCCACGGCATCTCGTAGGCGAGCGGGTCATAACTCATTGTCATGTTTCATTTACCTCTAAATACAATTTTCCCTGACGTTTCTTGAGCAAAGGGCGTCTCTGTGCCCGGCTCAGCATCCCGCAGAGGATGTGTTTGCTGATGCCGATGTTTTCACCGGCAATCATGTCGAAGGCTTTGTCACTGGTTACTAAGCAGCCATCCTCTTCCAGGACAGGTGTCACGAGCCATCGGCCCGAGCGTTTTTGGATCATGTCCTTGAGCATCTGGAGTGCTTTCTGAGGCGTAACACCAGACGGCAAGAAATCTTCCGCGTTGATGTCTTTCGGGTTTGTTTTCGCCTTAGGCGGCTCAAACTCCCTAACCTCTGGATCTTCCCTTTCTCGCACCTCGACGTGTCCCAATTCCTTCTCACGCTCAACTTTGGGCTCAGGAGCCACCGGTTGAGCCTCCCGCTTAGGAAGGCGAGCCACGTTCTGTTTTTCTTGGACCGGCTTGCGCTGTTGCTCTTCAACCGGAGAAGTAACATCGACCTTCTTCTCCTTCGGCTGTGGCTGGGAGTCCTTACCTTTCGCCTTTTGTTCAGGCGAGGCTTTACCGGCATTAACCTCAGGCTTCT
Organism: Proteus terrae subsp. cibarius; assembly: GCF_011045835.1. NCBI lineage: Bacteria > Pseudomonadati > Pseudomonadota > Gammaproteobacteria > Enterobacterales > Morganellaceae > Proteus > Proteus terrae. The sequence goes on along the minus strand of NZ_CP047350.1, from coordinate 86,709 downwards.
GCTGCTGCGCCTTTTTTCGGCTTTGTTGTTTCGGTGCAGACTTATTTTTGCTTGCATCCAAGCCAGGGGGAGAGACGAGCTCAAAGGCATCCTGGTATCCACCCATTGACGCCTCGGCATCCTTAATGGCCGCCACGACTGCATCTGAAAGCTGCTCCGCCAGTACAATTGCCTTCACTCCGCTGAAATCACGAACTTTGCGACCTGGCATAATCGGGTCCGGAACAATCGCGTTGGCGTGGGACAGCTTCGAGAGAACCTCTGACGGCGCACCCAGCGACCGAGCGCCATCCGGGTACAAAATGACGGCTTGCCCCTTCATCAGGCATAGGACTTCGCCCAGCGTCGTTTTACCTTCCAAAACAGGCATGATCGCTTGTTCAAGCAACGCCGATGCTTCCCCGTATCCAGACAACATCTCAACGAGCAAGGTCTTTGCGTCCTTCTCATGCTGATTAACGTTGTCCGTATGCGGCATTTCTGGCGTGTGCGTTGGTTGTTCTGGTGCGTCAGTCAGCATAGGGAGCGGCTCAATCGCCCATGATGGCGGTTCATCAGAACCACCGAACATTGGAAAGTCATCGCCCTGCAGGGAGTTTTGTTCTTGTGGAACGAAGTCCTGTTTTGGCTGCTCCTCTTGCTTTCCGGGCATTGCCACATCTGGGATTTCTGAGTTTGTTGCGTCAGTGCTGGTTGTCTCTGCCGATGCGTTGAATGCGTCAAACGGGAAGTCGATGTCCCCCAGTCCACCCCCAACATCCTTGAGTGCTTGTAACGGATTGTCGTTTGCCAAAGGTGGTGCGTTTTTGGCAATGTCCTGAGGGGACAGATCCTCTTTTGCCTCTGGTTTATGGGGTTGTTTCTCCGTATCACTCTTCGGTTTTGCTTTGCCCGGTTTGCTCTGCGGCTTACCCTTCTTGCCAGCGTCAGGCTTAGATGATTCCGTTGGTCCCGCATCTTTTTGCTCTGGCTTCTCCTCGACAGCATCGGAGGTGCTTTTCAGCATCTCCATCGCATCACCAAAGCCAAGGCCAGCTAGAGCTTTCTCTGCTTCCTGCTCTGCGGCCAACATGTCATCGTTCAGAGCTGCTTCACCTTCCTCTTGGTCGTCACCGTCATCGGCTTCCTCAGGATCAACGAACTCAATCTCAGCGTCCTCAACATCACCAACAACTTCCGCAGCAACAGCCGCAGGAGGCTCAGTCGTAAACACCAGGTCGTTTGATTCGAGTCGGAGCATCAAGATCTTCACCGAACCCGCCGCCTCCTGGAGCATCTCAGGCAAAACTTCCCAGTAGCGGTAGTACGCACGTTCACCCTTCTCCTGCACCGTGTTTGGTACAGCAAAACCACGTTCGATGAGAATGTCGGCCAGTGTGTCAGGGTCTCGTGGGATACCGGGGATCTTGTCGTGGCTGATCAAGTCATAAAGGTCCCCAAGCTGTTTCCAGGCAATGAATACACCTTGGTTGAGGTGCCAGACTTTCGCGCCTGGCTCATTGACCTTCCATTTTCCGGTTTTAACCAGGCGGCGGATGGCATCGAACACGTAACGCTCGACGGGCACACCATAGGAGAACTCGTCCACATCGAGACGACTCTGGCGAAGGTCCCGTGAGACGCTCTCTTGGTCAGCGCGAAGCATCAGCTTGGTCACAGGCTGATTGACGCTGGTTCCTGAGATAGCTTCCAGCATCGCTTCCATGATGGACGGGCCAGACTTGGACAGAAACTCCCGAGTCTCAGCCGGAATAATTCGATCCACCGCCAGCAGCGAGAATTGCTCATGTCTTTTGTGTCGCTTGTCGCGCCACCGGATAAAGTAACGGTCGATTTCGTGACGGTGTGCCCAGTCATGAAGTGACTCCGAATACGGGTTCCATGTGATTGACCCGTCTTTGTCCGTAATGGACACATCCGAGAGCGGTTTACCCACATCATGCAGCAGCCCAGAGAAACAGCTCGCCAGTCTCCAACGCGGCTCATTGTCACGGCGTTCCCGAGGCGTCCCCTCGATGGAAAAGATAACTGACTCAGATGCCTGAGCTGCCCAGAAGGCCACTTCAAGCCCATGTCGGAACAGACCACCAGCGCCACGGTGGTGGTGTGATTCGGAAGCTGGCAACAGGTGAACAAACGCGGCATACCGCTGGATCACCGGCAAAACAAGCCGGTTGAAGTCGTCCACAGTGAAACCGAGAGAGTTCCGCACTTTCTCAATCAGTTCAGCTTGGGTTGCCAGTATCTTGTCTAGTGGGGCCACTGGCAGGCCCTTGGCAAAAGGTGGGTATCGAGGGATTTCTTCATCTTCCACGTCTTTAAGCGGCAACACTCTGGCGCTCGGCGCGGTCTCGATCACTCCACTTCGCCCACCAAATAACTTGTTAAGGGCTTTCAGCATGTAGGTTGACCATATTCCTATCGTATTTCTCGTCGCTACATGCTCTCAAAACACCTTTAGATCGCACACACGCCTATCTGTCCAATTTGGGCAGTTTGAGAAACCAGCTTTCCATCCCCCCCCTTTTAGAATGGGCTCATCGACAATTTTTGATGAGGAACGACACGATGAGACAACTGATAGCAATTCTGGGAGTGGCAATTCTGGCCGGGTGTGCCTCTAACGCCCCCGAGCAAAAGCCTCAGCCCCAGACTGCCCCTGCCGAAAATGACAAACCTGCCCGAGTTAGCCGGGAACTGTCGATGGCATGGGACAACATGGGGCGCGGTGGTGCTGCATTACGTCAACCTGGTTATATCCATGTGCTGGGCGACGGTAATGTCAGCGCAACGATGAACAAGGTCAAAGATGACTCCGCTGGTTCAGATAAAACTCCAGCAGGGATCAAGCAGCACGGGGATGTGAACGAAGCCATCAATACCTTCAAGTCCATGAATAAAGGCAAAGGCTACTCGCTGTACGAGTTGTCACGCTGGGAACGCTATTGCGATGGCGGCAAAGGTATGGACGAGCACGATTGGCGCTTTGTGGAAGCCGAGGGGACTACAAACATCCCCAAGGATGTTGTAACCGGCTGCATACCACCTACCCACACCTATCAAGATTATCTGAATGCCTGGACGCACTTTTGCACCAGCCAGGCTGTAACTGACGCAGATCGCCGCATTGTGCGCGAGTCCGTGCGTCCCTATTCAGTGGTGAACCCATGCAAAGCTCTGAAATAAGAAACCAGACAGAGCCAAGCCGTAAGGCTGAGCTCTTCGACGCTTTATCAATCATGCTCCAGGAGGCCGGTTCGAGGGGTAATTCCCGCGAAGCGGCCTATGTCATTTCTGGAGTCCTCGAAAACCTCTCCAGAGACTACCCCGAAGTCAAAGGTCTGGCCCAAAGCTGGGCTGAGCTGGCGAATCTGGAATCAAAGATGAGAGGAGCTGCTTAATGGACCTTTATATCTGCGAGAAGCCTTCTCAGGCCAAAGATTTGGCTGGCGTAATGAAGGCCTCCCAACGAGGTGATGGATTTCTCCATGATGGAGGAAACCGCGTTATTACGTGGGCGTTCGGCCACCTGCTGGAATTGTATATGCCAGACGATTATGACGAACGCTACAAGTCATGGTCACTGGAGACCCTCCCTATTGCACCAGAGTCATGGCGGTACAACGTTCGCAAGAGTGCGTTCAAACAGTACAAAATTGTTGAGGGACTGGTCAAAAAGGCGAGCACCATCTACATCTCAACGGACTACGACCGAGAAGGTGAGGCTATCGCCCGTTCGCTTCTGGATCGATTCCGCTACTCTGGCCCTATTCGCCGGGTTTGTTTGACGGCTCTCGATGAGTCAAGCATCAAGAAAGCGCTGAACAACGTAAAGGATGGCAAGGATACGGTCTCACTCTACTACGCCGCATTGGCACGGCAACGCGCTGACTGGTTGGTAGGCATGAACGTGAGCCGCCTCTACACAGTGCTGGCCCGAGATGTCGGCTTCAACCACACTCTTCACGTTGGCAGGGTTATCACCCCAACCGTCGCTCTTGTTTGTCAACGGGACCGAGAGATCGCCGGTTTCACCCCCTCACCATACTGGACTCTGGGTGTGAACGTGTCCGTACAGAATGGACAGTTTGCCGCCCAATGGATACCACCAGAAGAGTGCAGTGACGAGCAAGGCCGGTGCGTCAATAAGGCCTATGCCGAGCAGGTAGCCTCCCAGGTCAATGGTGCCAATGCTGTTATCAGCAAAGCAGAAACCAAACCAGGTAAAGAGTCAGCCCCCCTCCCCTTCGATCTAACGTCGCTGCAACAATACGCAAGCAAACGATGGGGATACACCGCTCAGCAGGTACTGGATGCAGCTCAAGCTCTGTACGAGACGCACAAAGCGACCACCTACCCTCGTACTGATAGTCGTTATCTACCCGAGAGCCAAAAGGAAGACATTCCGGACATTCTCCAGGCGCTCATTTTGTCCGATCAGAACGTCTCTGGGCTGGTGGCTGGCGCAGATCCTCATCGCAAGGCCAGGGTATTCAATGACGCCAAAGTGACCGCGCACCACGCGATCATTCCAACACCGGCCAGAACAGACATCAGTGCCATGTCTGAGATCGAGTTCAATCTTTACGACGCCATCCGTCGTTTCTACATCGCGCAGTTCTACAGCGAGTTCGAGTTCACCAAAACCTCCATCGAGGTGCAGTGTGGGCGTCACCTCTTTGCGGCCTCTGGTAAGACACCTGCCAAACAAGGCTGGAAGGTTTTGTTTGCTTCTGATAGTGAAAGCAGTCCCAAGGACGAGGGGGAAGACACCGACGCGCCGGTTGAACAAGAGAAGCTCCCCAGGGTTAGCCAGGGCGAACCCGCTTTGCTTAATGGTGCCGAGCTGGCAAACAAAATGACGCGGCCAGCACCGCACTTCACCGAAGCCACATTGCTTGCCGCGATGGAGAACATTGCCCGGTTCGTGACTGAGGAGAAGTTCAAGCAAATTCTCAAAGACACAGCCGGTTTAGGCACTCCAGCAACACGCGCAAGCATCATCCAGGGCGCTGTTGATAAAGGCTACTTCAAACGTCAGAAAAAGGTACTGCTTGCAACTGATAAGGCTCATGCGCTTATCGCAGTGCTTCCACCAGCCATCAAATCACCCGGCATGACTGCGGCTTGGGAGCAGGAGCTTGAGAAAGTCGCCTCCGGCTCCGGGAATATGTCTGTCTTCATGAAGCAGATTTCCACCTGGATCTGCCAAATGGTTGAGCAGCTCAAAGTGCCCGCACCGGTTCTGACCAAAGAAGGTGGCGCGATGGCTAAAGCCTTCGAGGGCGCTAAGCCGCCTTCACACGAATGCTTCAACTGCGGTGGAGAGATGCACCGGATCAAAGGGAAGAACGGATTTTTCTGGGGCTGCCAGAACGAGGCTTGCAAGAAGACGTTCCCAGACAACCGAGGGAAACCCGAGAAGCGTATCGCGGCTGAGGATTGTCCAGACTGCCCAGATTGCGGTAGCCCGATGCGTCTCAGGAAAGGAAAAGCGCCCGGCAAGAAGCGAGCTTCTAAGTTCTGGGGCTGCACCGCCTATCCCGATTGCAAAGGCACTATGCCCTTCAAAAAGTCGGACTTTATGGATTGATAGAGGAATTAAGTATGTTTGGAACAATCATTTTAACTGCGATGCTCACCACCAGCTCAGCCACTGCCGAAGATGCAGGGAAGAACATCGCCTCAGGCTTGGCGGCGGCATCCGCCAGCCAAATGGGGCAGGCCGTAATGCCAACTTTAGCTACCAGCTCGGCCATTGCAAAAAGCGCAGGTAAAGGCATGGTGTCAGGTTTGGCTGCGGCGACTGCCAGCTACATTCCCCAAGACGAGCTGAGCTTTACTCGAAGCTATAAGAACTCTGAGGCTGTGGATATGGCAAAGGGCCTGGGGACATTGAAAGAAGCGCCTGAGTTTCTCTACGTTGTTACAGACGTAAATGCCAACATGGCGGTCAAATGCAAGCGCGTCTGGGAGCCTCAATCTCTGGCTTTAAGTCCAGTGATTGTTGAGCTGGTGGAACTACGTAAGACGAACAACAAAGACAGCTACGAACAAGCACTATCCCACCTCGATTGTTCAATGTTCACAGACTAAAACAATTAAGGGGCCGATGGCCCCTAATTTTTAATAACCCAATTTCTTTTGATACCTGATTTTCCTACCAAGCACAGTTGTCATACACCATTCAATTCACATGGATAGCGAATACTTCAACCGGACAATCTCCAAAGTGCGGGTGCGTTATAACACTCCTTGAGAAGCCACGCCAAGGGCGAATCTCTATCCTGGACATATCTCCAGCCTTTGGGTAGCCACACTTAACATGGACTTCATCATACTCGCGCCCCTCTAGTCTTTTTATCCAGTAGTCTGTAACGAGGCGATATTCATCTGGTTTTTCTCCAGATTTGATCTGATCGAAGTAAATCTTTTTTACGGGCAGATGAAGTATTCTCTTTTTCATAATCACCACCTGATAGCCCATCAGACTATCTAACTATTCGACAAAACATCCCTTTTTCAATTTCTGTCTCTCTCGCCTCATGGGCCAATACAATATCCGCGATAACACGAATATTCCCTTCATAGTTGCGAATGGCCGCATCCCTCATCGTGTCTAAAGTGTCCTGACACTTCGCTCGCCTGAATTTAACGAGCCAACTTTGCCGATCTATCTTGTCCACACCAAATCCCATTTAGCGAACCATGTATCCAGCTTTTTTGGCCGCAGCATCAAGCTCGGAGGAGAAGTTAACGTCGGACTTTTCTGCCGCGTTATAGAGGGCTCCACACTTGGGCCATGAGCGTCCTACCAGTTTCATCGCCAACGCATCCGCCAGCATTTCTCGGATCTGTGTTTCAGCCTCACCAAAATCGGCCAGAGTTTCGTCTATGCCCGACTCTTCCATCAGCTCGATGAGCTGTGGTTGTTTGAGCCAGACGCCTGTTTGCATTTCCAACTGATCTCTTGCATCGGCCACCAATTGGCGTTCAAGGGTTACGCCATTCACGGTCTTAACAAATTGCTTTGGCTGACGCTTTACCTTTTTTGGCCTGGACACATCAGAGATAACCGTCACCGGCTTCCCACGCAGTTCACGCGGCAACGGTCCACTTAGCCCCAGAACTAAGCGACGAGCGTACTCATGCTCGTATGGTTTCAACCCTCGACCTTCACGGTACATTTCAGTATCCACCAGCAGATCACCGCGCAGCCTCGCATTTTTCCGCACTTGTTCGGACAAGACCGATTTACCCTTCCCGCTGGCTCCCATTACGAGCGAGTGAGATTCTACTTTGTTATCAAAAAACATAATTCCGCCCCCAAGGAGGTGTTGCTATAAAACATGGTTTGAACATCCGTATTTTCACGGCAATAACCGCCGGATAATGCAAGACTCCCAAACCTAAATAGGTCTCCAGGTGATGACATCGAAGTCATAGCTGACTTCCGAGTTGTCGTCCGCCGTTCGCCACGAACAATCATCTTCCTGAACATGGATCAAGTCGTACTCAACAATTTTGCCCGACCAACATCCTTTAAGCTGGCAATGAACAGGCACACCGACGACCGGCATCTTGTCGTTGACGCTGATCCACGGTTCTTGCTTTTGATCCAGATCCACCGGTTAGTCCTCTATGAACGATTTAATGGATCGCCCATCAAAAAACAGTTTCCCAGTTCCTGATACCGAATGTACTTCTGGAGCTGCCTTCCCTTTCAGGAGTTTCTGATAGCGCACCGCGTCTTTGAGCTCAGAGATCCTGACGCCAATGAGTGTGGCCGTCTCCTCAACTGTTAAAATACGGTCCCAAAAGCTGGTGGCGCTGTTATTGCGCCCACCGATACTCTGGGCAACGCACTCTGTTCTGGCCGCTTTTCCCTTTGCCATTGGCAATGTCCTCTTCATTCTTCTCAGCCCCCAGCTTACTCAGTATTTCAGCTTTTGTAGCGCGATGGCCGCGCATTAAAAGAGCATTCAGCAGGTATCCAGTGAACACCTCTGTACTCGGCATACGGTCAAGCAACTCAACATACTGCTCATCCGTCAAATCATGGATCTCACAATATTTTTCCACCGCCTTTTCGTAGGCTTCTGCGTAGCCATGAGTGGAAATCCTGAAAGCAATATCCCCATTGCCGTAGCCTGGCTTTGTGACGAGAAAACAAGGCGCGAAGTAGGTTCTCTTCACCCCCATCCGGCTCCGGTTCTCAATGCTGATATAAGCCCTCAGCCCCTCAGCAATGATGTTTGGCCCGGAGTTGCGTCGCCGCTTACAAGTCTTATTCTGACGCTTCACCTCTTCTGCCTCAGCTTCCCACTTTCGGTCCAAGCTGTAGGCCAGCCGGTGAGCTGTTGCGTAGGAATACTCTCTCAAGGAGAAGTATTCCTGCCGGTAATCATCCGCCACCCCAACTGTTCGTGCGACACGGAACCCGACGAAACCGGCGTCATGGGTTCCCTCGCCGTAGTAAATGACTGCCATTATCTACCTTCCTTACTTCTGATACCGTGCTGCACCACGGTATGGCGACCGCAATTCACATTCAGGTGATCCCGAACTGCGGCCATGACCGCTGAATGCAATCTGTAATCCACACTCTGCCCAAGCGTTTCTGTCGCTTGTTCTTTTGCCATCCACGAAACATCAAAGCTATCAGGTATCGACATCAACTCCTGAACCAGATCGACCGATGGCTTGTAAATGCGGCCACCGTCTTGGATGTACACTGCATCCTTTACCCCACGATCCTGAGACTTGAGGATGGTCGGGCAACTGGTGCTTTCTCTCGTCAAGAACGCAGGCATCCTGCGAGAAGTTGACTCTCTGGCCTGAATTGACTTCAACACTGTGACGTCAGCACAATCCCCGAGGTGCTTCTCGATCACCGGCCACAATCGTCCACCAGCTCTCTGCTCAGGTTTCGGTGGAACGAACCCAGGGAAGACCGACGCCACCATGTAATAGCGTTCTCGCCCCTGGTAAGCGCCGAAATCCAGACCGTTCAAGACCATCTCAGTGAGGAAGTACCCCATCCGCCGCAGTGTCGTTCCCATCATCGCCCCGGCTCCGGATGCTTTGAAGTTCGGGACGTTTTCCACCAGCACGACGGCAGGGTTCACGACCTCGATCTGTTTTAGTGCCGGGTAAACCATGTCGAGCATGGTGGAGAGATCCTCAAGAGAACGCTCTTTGTCCCTTGGACTTTTGGCGTTTGAGTGGTCATCACACCCCAACGAGTAATGGGCCAAACCAATTGGTGGGCACTCCGCCAGCAAGGCTCCAAGGCGATCCAGCTCCAGGTGATGAATGTCTTCATTCAGCAGGATACGCGGGGAGCTGTTCACCAGCGTATTGAGCGCATGTACTTCACTCAGGTTCCGCCCGGATGCTCTGTCTCTGGCTTCAACTGGACGATGCTCCAAAACAATCTCAGCCTTCCAGCCAAGCGCTTCCATAACATGAATGTCTACCCCGCCAGTCAATGCCACAAAGGCACGGAAAGGGCTGGTTTTTCTGAACCGATCCGCAATGGCAAAGGCTCTGTTTGCGACAGGAGTGAAGACTACTCGGCCTTTTCGCATTTCGACGTGGAAACGCTCTGTATAGCGAGGGAAGCACTTATCTATGAGCCCTTGTCCAGAAAACTCAATAACGGTTTCCAGCGGGTTGTTGGAGCGACTCTTTGGTTGATACCGGCGCTGATAAACCTGGTGTGTCTGTAGTTCATCGGTCGCTGGGATCACCGAAAAACCGCCCATCCCCTCCCCTGGCTCAACGGCGATGCCCATACCTGGCTTGAACCCCATAACATCCAAAAAGTTGGACGAAACCCTAACCTTGCGTTTATCGCCTACTCGATTGAACGCAAGTTGTTTGGTTACTACGGAGGGGGAGACGATCGGTAACATTGGTCAACCTCTTTTCTTCTTGTTTTGCTCGCGCTTCACCATTGCTCCAGCAGCTTTCAGAAGTCTCTGGTTCTCCGCCAGCTCCTCTTGGAGTTCCTGAGTATCCTCTTCTGTCTGAGGCTTTTTCAGCTCGGCCTCGCAATATTGGACCTCTTCCTGCAAGCTGACTTTCGCAAACTTGAGAGCGGCCAGTCGCGTCGTATAAACGCCAAAAGGCAATTCGCCACCTTCCCGGAACTGCTTCAAACACCAGCTCGGTATAGATGGCAACCAACCAAAGTCCCCATTCTTCCGTGACCTTTTCCCCCACGTAATCCCATCTAACTTTTGGGCAAGATTGACATAGCGTTGATCGCTGGTTGAGTTGCGTCGTTTCTGAATAGAGCGAACTATCCACTCTGTAACCTCGACCTTTGCTTTATCATCATCAGAGATGTAATAAAGGGCTGCGTACAACACAGCGCCTTTACGAATGACTGATGGTGGGTATGCCTGGGCTTTCATCTATCCCCCTATCGCTTTTTCTGTCCGACAAGACGGAGATGATCGGCGGCCAAGTCATACTGCTCGTTTTTGTCGCGGCGGCGGAATCTGTCAAAAAACTTCCCTCGTGGCAGGGTTTCTTCCATAGCGATCAGGCGGTTCAGCCACACTTCTTGAGGTAGCATCCCTGCTGGAGTCGGCCCGAGCTTACGTCCTTCCTTGACGTGCTCCATTGTTTGCGTGGCAGTAAAAATCGCACCACCAAACTTTCTCCACTTGAATTGCAGGGGCATATCTGGAGACTCATCCAGCATCAATTTCTTATTGGTTTGTTCTGTCACGACAATTACTCCACCATCCATTCTTCACTAAGCAGGAACGCCCAGCGCTCTTCTGCTTTTTCTGGGTTGTCTTTGGCCTGTTTGATCATGATCTCGGCGGCGTTAAAGCCTACCTCTCCACTGAACCGGCCCCATGAATGGCTATGCCACTCGCGCATCACACTTCGGCCAAGCGATGCAAGTTCTGGACTTACACCCTCATGGAGGGCATAGAGCTCCCAAGCATCCCACCCGTATCGTAATAGGTTGTGCCCTGGGGCGTTAAAGGCCTGAGCAGCCTTGAACCGCTCTCCAGGCTCCTTCCCTCTAACATCCACACCCTGGAGCACCAACCCCATTACCACTTCAATGACCGGCTCGCGTTGCTTCTTTGCCAGCTCGATGGCAGCCACCAGCATTGCTTTGGCGTCAGCAAATTTCCCATGCCCTTGGCACATACCGCAGGTTTCTTTGGAAGGGGAAAAGTCATAAACACCGGAACCAGCACAGAGGCGGCATGTCATGTCAATCATGGGCTCTTCTCTCCTCATACTCTTCGATGCGCTCTTTCAGACGCTGAACCACTGGTGCGAGCTCAGGGATAGCTTCCGCTTCCTCAAGCGTGTATCGCTTGTCTTCCTGGTAATCGACTATTTGAGGAGGCCTTGGCTGTTTAGGGAACTCAGCAAAGTCATTCAGCGACATCGAGGTAGGAAGTCCTCCTTCAATCTCACCTTTTTCGTTGAGTGACTGGGTGACGATAAGCTGTGTTCCGCCCACCTCGGTATCAAAGCGGTCATCAAAGCGCTCACCGATAGTCCAGCCGCCACGGCCAAGAACACAGGTCGTACTCATACGTAGGCGATTGAATGCTTTAGCGTCATCCCAGTTCAAAGGATTTTCATCCATGAGGAAAAAAGGCGCTTCGTCCCGAACGAACACCTTGGACTTGGCGTTATCGAAGATCGGCCCAAACACCCCCTGCTGGAGGTATGGTTCGACCTTCTCTGCAAGATCCTGGTGCCCTTGAGAACGCAGCGCCTCATAGAGCTGGGTGATTGTTTGTTTGCCGGTGCCCGGAAGGCAGGACAATACTGTCTGCTTTTCCTCGTCACTCAGGCTTACCATTCTGGACAAAAAGCTGACTACCAGCTCGTTGTGCCCATCGACCGTTTCAATGTTGAGCTTGTTCTCGTCCATCTTCTTCCTCAGTAATCGGTTCGATAAATTCAATGGAGTCCATGCTTACATGACTGATAATGGCTTTCAGGCCGCAGCAGTCGCATGGTTCAAAGGTCAGTTCTGATCCCTTGGGAGACTGATGCGTGACCGTTGCCACAGCCCCTAGAGGGATCACCCCCCAGCCGTTTTTTAGTACCCGAGTAGTTCTGACCAGCCGACCTTTGTACTCTCGTTTCAGTTTCGGATGCGGCACTACCGCATATCGCTTACTCATTTCGGTCCCCTTGTACCAAAGGCTCGACAACCAGCTCTTGAGCTTCGTCCCAGTCGGACACCTTTGCATCACCAAACGCAAAGGCAATTCGCATAGCCACTGTCGGCCTGCCTATTTTCATCAAGTAAGCCGCAGCACCGGCACACATCGACTCTTGTCCCGAAGGTGCATAGTTACCCTCTTCATCCCATTCACCACCTGACTTTGAATGCACGGTCTTGTGGCAATGAAACGTCGTCATGTCGTTTTCAACGATGTCGTTGATGATGCCTTCTAATCGCCCAGGGACCAGCTCGATAGCGCCCTCCTTCCGGAATGGACAGTTGGCGCAAGGTTTCTTCAAACGGAGATGATTTGCTTGCTTTGGCATACATATCACTTTTACAGTATCATTTTATGATTCTATGATATAGCCATATTCCGTGTAGTCAATATCTCACTAACAATTACTTTCTATCGGACGCTTACGCGCCCATTTTGGGCAGATAGACAAGTTATTTGGGCGTTTGGAGTGTGCGAGGTGGACAGCGGGGAGACTTTCACATGTGAAAGTTTTGTTTCTTGGTATCGTTTTATTGTCCCTTGATATTATTTTATGATGCTGTAATAATCATAAATAAGGGCCGCATCGCTCTTCGACCTTCGTTGCAGCCCTTACAACACAATCAAGCAATTAAGGAGCTTTGTTATGCTGCAAGGCAATACTAACACGAATAAGCGCATCCCGCTCGCGGCGTTCATGAAATGGCCGCTGGCGAAACGTCAGGACTTCATCGACCGGGAAATGTCCGGTTGCCCCGACTTTATCAAGACGTCTTTGCTTCGGCATTAAGGCGATCAGGCAGGAAAGCAAAGAACCTCGCTTCGGCGGGGTTCTTCGTTTCTACCTCTTGAATGTTTCGTCAGAACAAACTGGAGCGCTTATGTCACCAGAAACACAGCAACTTACATCCAAGGCTTTATCTCTCATCGAGCAGTCCCGATACAGAATGGGCACATCTCGGTTTGTTGAGGCCTTTATTGACCAGTGGGCATACTTGCAGACTGGCCTATACCCAGCCAAGGAGGAGATCCCGGAAGAACTTCAGCCGGTCGCCTTCGAGCTCTCTCACGTCCTGTCTGCCGCCATTAAGCGCGACCCCACCAGCGATGTTTTGGGTTACGTCCTAAGCATGTCTGGCTTCCACAAGAAGGGCACCAATTACTTCCCCACTCCTCCAGAGATTGGCCGCTTGATGTCACTCATTGTTGGCTCACAGTCTTCGGCAGACTTTTATGAGCCCTGCTGTGGTTCTGGCATCAACGCCATTCACTGGATGGAAAACCTGATCGAGAACCACGGTCCCGAAGCATTGAGAGAAGCCTCAATCTACCTGGAAGACATCGATCCGTTGATGGTGAAGTGCTGCATGATCCAGCTATTCCATTATTTCGAGTCCCGCAATACCACTCCCAAAACGCTGAGTATCGTCGGCATAGACACCCTTAGCAGACGAACCAAGAACATCGCCTACTACGCCGAAAAACCTCCAGCAACCGCCGCTACCGTGGCAGCATAAAAAAACCCGCCGATTGGCGGGTTTTGCATTCAATGCGCTGCTCTATGGCACCTTACAGTTTTCCGTACCGGTTCAAGAACGAAGACCTGTCTAAGATCCCCCAGTCTGTCAGCATGTAGTAGCCGGTGGCACCTCGTTCGCCGGTAGACTCCCTGACGAACAAGATATTCATTCCGAACTCATCACGCAGGGCAGACAACTGTCTCTTGATCGTTGATTCAGGAATATTTGTTGCCTTGTGAAGGTCTTGGAGACTTGGCTTCTCCGTTTTAGACAGGGCATTCACCAAAGCAAATTTTCTTTTCATGTCCTGTGAGATCTTCATATTCACCTGTTCTTGACAGGCCCAACCTCTCTGGCTGGGCCTCCTTTATTAGCCTTCGACACTCAGGAGTTCAATGTCTGACACAGGCACATGAACATGCTTTTCCTTGCCTTCGCCATCGAGCGTTTTAACCCAGACAGTAGACGGAACCAGAGCAACACGGTCGGTCATGATGACTCCACGTTTGGTCTCGCCATCCAGGTTAACGTTGACAGCAAAAATCAAACTGTCAGCCCGGACGTTCTTCCATTCCTTGTCCTTCGGCAGAGGAGGAAGAGCATCACCGCCTTCTTCATCTTTGTCCTTGCCGCTGTTATCTGGCTGCTTGACAGGATCTTTGTGCTCACCCTCTTCATCACGCAAAGGGTCTTCGTCATCATCGTCCTGACCATTGGAATTTTTACCCCCTTCCAGTTCCTCCTGGGCAAGGTTCAGGTCGTCATTCCCGGTTTGTTCCGACGTACCATCCCCACCCGAGTTGAGGGATTGCTCGTCGGTGTTGCCAGCGCCAAGCTCATCATTCTGGTGGGAGCCAGTCAGTGGGCCTTTTTCCATTTCGTCTTTGATACGTTTGGCATCATTCAGCAGCTCACGGCTTTGTTTACGAGTAATCCCGTCAGACATAGCCACCGCGCAGACGGCGCGACATCTTTCTTCATTCAGATCGAACAAGAGACGAAGGTTATTCAAGGTCTCTGTATCAGAACATACTTCATTATCGTATAACTCACGCACACAGTCAGGTAGCTTGAGCAACGACAGATGCGTAGATACGAAAGTGATATTCTTACCGAGCCGATCAGCAATATCCTTTTGCTTCCAACCTTCTTCAATAAACAGGTTTAACGCCTCGGCAATCTCTACCGGAGTCAAGTCATCCCGCTGGATGTTTTCGATCAGCTCACCAGCAGTCTCGTCCAAGTTGTTCTGGACCTTATCATTCACCACCAAGTCAATGGTCTCGATACCAGCGTGTTTACACGCTCTCCAACGCCGCTCCCCTTTTTGGATGACGAACTTGCCTTCTTCGTTCTTCGGGAACACGATGATCGGAGACTGCTGCCCTTCGGTCAGCAAGGTTGCCGCCAGCTCTTCAATGTTACGGAAGCGCTTACGAACCTGGACCTTGGATACAACGTCGTCAACAGGTACGGTAAGAACCTCTTTGCCTTTCTTGCCTTTGGCGGCTTTAGCAAGTTCGGACAGGCCTTTTAAATTGTTCAATGCCATCGCTTAGCCCACCTTCTCTAATAGTTCTTCCAACACCGCCTCAACTTCTTTGGCCGCGACATGTCCATAGCGAAGCTCCCAGACAGGGATGCCATCAGTCGTCGCCGTATCGAGCGGAGGCCGGTGCATAATTTTGTTCTCAAACAACAGATCCGGAACTGTGTTCTCCAGCGACTTGAGGGCTTTGTCGTGATTGACAGAGCGGTCCATGTCGTTGATCACGATGCCCAGGATCTCCAAATCTTGGTTGTACGCCTCGCGCACACCAATAATCGTGTTCAGGAGACCTTCTACGCCGTCCACAGCGAAGCCAGAGAGCTTTACTGGACATGCCACATGGGTAGACATCACCAACGCTGCCACCAGCTTTCTGCCGAGGCTAGGCGGACAATCAATCAGCACGTAGTCGTAGTTCTCAAACAGCTCAGCCAAATGGCGAGCCGGATTCATGGCCTGGTCAAGAGGCACAGCCTCCATCTCAAACAGATCCGGGTCGTTTTTCGGCGTATGAATGAGGTCTGCACCGCAAGGGCAGTGCATGACCTCAATGCCGTCCAGCTCGTAAGCGAACAGCTCTGCGGTTTTGGTTCCTGTGAGGATGGGCTCGTAGTCACCATCCTCAAGCTCTCGTCTGGGGGCCAGTCGAGAGGACGTGTTCCCCTGACCATCCATATCCAAGACCAGCACTTTCTTTTTCTTCTGTAACGCCAGATAAAAGGCCTGCTGGATACAGAGGGTACTCTTACCCACTCCGCCTTTCTGGTTGGCGAAGCTGATTACTTTTGCCATACCCACCTCTATTTTGGTTTCTCGCAGGTGATCAAGACCACCCCCAAACTTTCACATGTGAAAGATTGTAGCGATCATAAAATGATACTGCAATATCTAATTATGGTTCTGTTAAAACAAACTTTAAACAAAAAAACGGCCATGAAGGCCGCTTATTGACAAGGTTTGTGCTGTCAGCGCAATTGATTTGCTGCTCCAAGCCCATTCGCCAATAACTGCATCGCATCGTTGAACAGCGCGGAGCCCCGTTCCGGTGTGAGCAATTCCGGCATATCTTCTCGCGGCCAAGTACCGGCTACTTGAATGAGCAAACTGGCAGCCCAGTGGATCTGCTTTTCTTCACTTTCATCGGCCAGAGTGCATACGACGGGGAAACCGTACTTACGCCCCCAGCGACTCACCTCTTTGAACGATACCAGCTCAGGCTTTTGCAAATCCCGGCTGTAGGCCTCAGCTATCATGTGGTTCAGTTCTTTAGCGTCCATTTATCCCACTCTATTGTAAACAAGGCATTTTTATCTTTTATATTCAATGGCTTATTTTCCTGCTAATTGGTAATACCATGAAAAATACCATGCTCAGAAAAGGCTTAACAATATTTTGAAAAATTGCCTACTGAGCGCTGCCGCACAGCTCCATAGGCCGCTTTCCTGGCTTTGCTTCCAGATGTATGCTATTCTGCTCCTGCAGCTAATGGATCACCGCAAACAGGTTACTCGCCTGGGGATTCCCTTTCGACCCGAGCATCCGTATGAGACTCATGCTCGATTATTATTATTATAGAAGCCCCCATGAATAAATCGCTCATCATTTTCGGCATCGTCAACATAACCTCGGACAGTTTCTCCGATGGAGGCCGGTATCTGGCGCCAGACGCAGCCATTGCGCAGGCGCGTAAGCTGATGGCCGAGGGGGCAGATGTGATCGACCTCGGTCCGGCATCCAGCAATCCCGACGCCGCGCCTGTTTCGTCCGACACAGAAATCGCGCGTATCGCGCCGGTGCTGGACGCGCTCAAGGCAGATGGCATTCCCGTCTCGCTCGACAGTTATCAACCCGCGACGCAAGCCTATGCCTTGTCGCGTGGTGTGGCCTATCTCAATGATATTCGCGGTTTTCCAGACGCTGCGTTCTATCCGCAATTGGCGAAATCATCTGCCAAACTCGTCGTTATGCATTCGGTGCAAGACGGGCAGGCAGATCGGCGCGAGGCACCCGCTGGCGACATCATGGATCACATTGCGGCGTTCTTTGACGCGCGCATCGCGGCGCTGACGGGTGCCGGTATCAAACGCAACCGCCTTGTCCTTGATCCCGGCATGGGGTTTTTTCTGGGGGCTGCTCCCGAAACCTCGCTCTCGGTGCTGGCGCGGTTCGATGAATTGCGGCTGCGCTTCGATTTGCCGGTGCTTCTGTCTGTTTCGCGCAAATCCTTTCTGCGCGCGCTCACAGGCCGTGGTCCGGGGGATGTCGGGGCCGCGACACTCGCTGCAGAGCTTGCCGCCGCCGCAGGTGGAGCTGACTTCATCCGCACACACGAGCCGCGCCCCTTGCGCGACGGGCTGGCGGTATTGGCGGCGCTGAAAGAAACCGCAAGAATTCGTTAACTGCACATTCGGGATATTTCTCTATATTCGCGCTTCATCAGAAAACTGAAGGAACCTCCATTGAATCGAACTAATATTTTTTTTGGTGAATCGCATTCTGACTGGTTGCCTGTCAGAGGCGGAGAATCTGGTGATTTTGTTTTTCGACGTGGTGACGGGCATGCCTTCGCGAAAATCGCACCTGCTTCCCGCCGCGGTGAGCTCGCTGGAGAGCGTGACCGCCTCATTTGGCTCAAAGGTCGAGGTGTGGCTTGCCCCGAGGTCATCAACTGGCAGGAGGAACAGGAGGGTGCATGCTTGGTGATAACGGCAATTCCGGGAGTACCGGCGGCTGATCTGTCTGGAGCGGATTTGCTCAAAGCGTGGCCGTCAATGGGGCAGCAACTTGGCGCTGTTCACAGCCTATCGGTTGATCAATGTCCGTTTGAGCGCAGGCTGTCGCGAATGTTCGGACGCGCCGTTGATGTGGTGTCCCGCAATGCCGTCAATCCCGACTTCTTACCGGACGAGGACAAGAGTACGCCGCAGCTCGATCTTTTGGCTCGTGTCGAACGAGAGCTACCGGTGCGGCTCGACCAAGAGCGCACCGATATGGTTGTTTGCCATGGTGATCCCTGCATGCCGAACTTCATGGTGGACCCTAAAACTCTTCAATGCACGGGTCTGATCGACCTTGGGCGGCTCGGAACAGCAGATCGCTATGCCGATTTGGCACTCATGATTGCTAACGCCGAAGAGAACTGGGCAGCGCCAGATGAAGCAGAGCGCGCCTTCGCTGTCCTATTCAATGTATTGGGGATCGAAGCCCCCGACCGCGAACGCCTTGCCTTCTATCTGCGATTGGACCCTCTGACTTGGGGTTGATGTTCATGCCGCCTGTTTTTCCTGCTCATTGGCACGTTTCGCAACCTGTTCTCATTGCGGACACCTTTTCCAGCCTCGTTTGGAAAGTTTCATTGCCAGACGGGACTCCTGCAATCGTCAAGGGATTGAAACCTATAGAAGACATTGCTGATGAACTGCGCGGGGCCGACTATCTGGTATGGCGCAATGGGAGGGGAGCAGTCCGGTTGCTCGGTCGTGAGAACAATCTGATGTTGCTCGAATATGCCGGGGAGCGAATGCTCTCTCACATCGTTGCCGAGCACGGCGACTACCAGGCGACCGAAATTGCAGCGGAACTAATGGCGAAGCTGTATGCCGCATCTGAGGAACCCCTGCCTTCTGCCCTTCTCCCGATCCGGGATCGCTTTGCAGCTTTGTTTCAGCGGGCGCGCGATGATCAAAACGCAGGTTGTCAAACTGACTACGTCCACGCGGCGATTATAGCCGATCAAATGATGAGCAATGCCTCGGAACTGCGTGGGCTACATGGCGATCTGCATCATGAAAACATCATGTTCTCCAGTCGCGGCTGGCTGGTGATAGATCCCGTCGGTCTGGTCGGTGAAGTGGGCTTTGGCGCCGCCAATATGTTCTACGATCCGGCTGACAGAGACGACCTTTGTCTCGATCCTAGACGCATTGCACAGATGGCGGACGCATTCTCTCGTGCGCTGGACGTCGATCCGCGTCGCCTGCTCGACCAGGCGTACGCTTATGGGTGCCTTTCCGCAGCTTGGAACGCGGATGGAGAAGAGGAGCAACGCGATCTAGCTATCGCGGCCGCGATCAAGCAGGTGCGACAGACGTCATACTAGATATCAAGCGACTTCTCCTATCCCCTGGGAACACATCAATCTCACCGGAGAATATCGCTGGCCAAAGCCTTAGCGTAGGATTCCGCCCCTTCCCGCAAACGACCCCAAACAGGAAACGCAGCTGAAACGGGAAGCTCAACACCCACTGACGCATGGGTTGTTCAGGCAGTACTTCATCAACCAGCAAGGCGGCACTTTCGGCCATCCGCCGCGCCCCACAGCTCGGGCAGAAACCGCGACGCTTACAGCTGAAAGCGACCAGGTGCTCGGCGTGGCAAGACTCGCAGCGAACCCGTAGAAAGCCATGCTCCAGCCGCCCGCATTGGAGAAATTCTTCAAATTCCCGTTGCACATAGCCCGGCAATTCCTTTCCCTGCTCTGCCATAAGCGCAGCGAATGCCGGGTAATACTCGTCAACGATCTGATAGAGAAGGGTTTGCTCGGGTCGGTGGCTCTGGTAACGACCAGTATCCCGATCCCGGCTGGCCGTCCTGGCCGCCACATGAGGCATGTTCCGCGTCCTTGCAATACTGTGTTTACATACAGTCTATCGCTTAGCGGAAAGTTCTTTTACCCTCAGCCGAAATGCCTGCCGTTGCTAGACATTGCCAGCCAGTGCCCGTCACTCCGCGGTCTTCACTGCGTGATCGAGTTGATCGACACCCGCCGTGACACGCTCCATGAAGTGCCTGCCTGCGTCTGTTAGCCGAACGCCCCGCGCATGGCGCTCAAATAGCAGGACACCAAGGTTATCCTCCAGCGCTTTCACACGCGCGCTGACGCTCGACTGGCTGATACCAAGTGCCTTGGCCGCATGCCGAAAATTCAGATGCTCGGCGACGGCGATGAACTGAACAAGGGAAATGAGCGGTATCCTGCCAGACAGGATACCGACATTCACGAGGTTTCGATGGTTAGTGCGCCGCATCGGAGCGGGCCTGCTACCAGTCGTCGGTTAGACGACTGGCGACTTCTCGGTGGCAGCCCCACGGAGCCGAAGGAGCACCAGCCCCAACGAAACCAGTACCGCCATCGCCGTGGCGTAACAGATCACGGGCCACGCTGTGTCACCGTTTAAAAGTGCCACCGCCAATGTCCCGACAATGCTGACTATCAGGCTTTGAACGCAGAAGTAGAACGCGACCGCTGATCCCGCGATGTCGTCGAACTCTGCCAAAGCGCCGTTCGCGGTAACGGACACCGTGAAGACAATACCGACCGCGACAACCCACATCGGTAGGATGAAGGTGAGGAATGACGGCGAGCCGTAAAGTTCGCCGATCCCCAACAGGACCGCTCCGCAAACAAGCAACGCCATCCCACGCGCCACGCATCCTGCGATGCCCCATCTGGCGACAAAGGACTTCGCGAAACGGGTTGTCACGATCATTACAAGCGCGACAGTGGCGAAGGCAAAGCTGAATCCGATCTCGGAATATTCCGCTTGGCCTATGAGCACACGGGGAGCCGTCGAGAAGAAGACGAAGTAGGTGCCCATACCGGCGCTAAAGCCGACAGTGTAAACCCAAAAAGCCGGACTCGCGAAGATCGGCAAGACAGATCGGCGCGTCTTGACTTGATCCAGAGGGCGGGTTTCGTGCCACCTGAAACCCGCATTTAGGAGTGCGAGCATCGCCAGTATAGCCAAAGTAATGAATATCGCCTGCCATCCCAAGAACTCGCCGATCAATACTCCGGCGATAGGGCCGAGCGCAGGCACGAACGCCAGCATCGAACTGAAAAGGCCGTAGATGACGACACCCTCAGGACGGTTGGCATAAACGTCGCGAACCGTCGCGAACGTCGCCACCAGCATGGCCGACGCGCCCACTGCTTGAAGTAGACGGAAAGCGACAAAGGCCGGTGCAGTTGAAGACCAAGCTGCTCCCAGAGACGCAATGACGAAAGCCGTTGCGCCCGCAAGTAGAATTGGCCGTCGCCCGATTCTGTCTGAGAGCGGACCAAAAATCACCTGGCCCACGCCGAGCATCACCATATAGAGGCTCAACGTGAGTTGGATCATAGCGGGCGTCGTGTTCAGGATGCCGGGCATCGCTGGAACGACAGGGAGATAAATATCCATCGCCAGTGAAGCGAGGATGTCGAAAGGAGCCATCAGCAGCAGTGCTGCCGGCAGCGTATAGGCCCACGCGGGGCGTGTGGTGGTCATGACGAATCAACCCTCGATTAAGATTAAGGAATACCGGGCGACGTCTGCTCGTCAGCAATCAGATGAGACTAGCCTTACAGAGCGCCGCAACAACAATACTGGTTGTTGCGGCTTACTTGTCTGCTGACTTGGAATTTCCCATCTGATTACTCCACGCTTACGAATATGAATTGCTACATTTTATCAGATTATCTTTTGCTTCGCAATGCGGCATGGGCGCACTCAGCGTTCCAGCCCCCTCTGCCGCCCTAACTGCCACGACACCGACCCGCCCTGCACGATGCCCATAACCTCGCGGCCGAGTTGGCGGTCGATGATCGGCCGCCACGGGACAAGGGTGAACTCATGGGATTTCTCGACCACGGCGAACTTGCCGCTCGATAGATGCACGGTTCCGGTAAACTTGCCGCTGACGCTCTCGCCGTCCGTGGCGGCGCGGAACGGCAGGCCCTTACTCAAAGCCATATCCGATCCGACGCCGGCTACCTCGCGCTCCCGCAGGATGGCGAGAAGGTTGCGCCGGTCCAGCCAGGTCGCGCCGTCCGATCCGATCTGTTTGTTCAGATCGACCGGGGAAAGGACGCGAACGCTGGCCTGACTGTCTCGGCCGGCGTCATGGGCGGCGGCACGGCTGACCAGATCATCGGGGATGCGCCATTGGTCGGCGTCGATCCGCTCGACGATACCGGCCCGGCGTAGCGCCTCCAGCCGGCGCACATGGGCATCGACATAGCCCTCATAGTCGCCGCCTGGAACGCGGCACGTATAGGAAGAATAAACGCCCTTTTCACCCAAGTCCAACAGCTTTGGACCGCAGTTGACTCTTTCGACACCCCTGCGATGCAACCCAATCCGGCTGACGGGGAGCCAGCAACGCTGAAAATTTACCCTCCTCTTTCCCACTAGCGGCTCCTTTTCCGACAACCAGCACGGCGGATCCCTGCCGCGGCGCTGTGAACGCAGCATTTTGATTGGTATCGTTGGCCTTCAGGCTCGTCAGTCAAACAGACCCAGGAGCAGCTCAGCCGGTGGCGCCCGGCTTTCGGGTAACGCCCTGGTCCCGCTGGTTTCGGCTTTGTGCTTCAGGTGATCAAGGATCTGCTTGATCACTATAGGGTCTTCAATGCAGGCGATGACTTTCATGGCGCCGCCGCAGCCGCTGCAGGTCTCGATGTCGATATTGAAAACACGCTTGAGCCGTTGCGCCCATGTCATCGACGCTCGCCGTTGTGCTGGTGTTGCCGGTTCATCAGCCACCCTGACCTTGTTGCCCCTGCCCCGTTTTGCCGGCGTGACCAACGCCCGGTGCCGACTGTTGGGTGCGAACACCCCGTGGAAGCGGGTTAGGTTGACTCTGGGCTTCGGTACCAGGGCGGCCAGCCTTGCAATGAAATCCAATGGTTCGAAAATGACGTGCGTGGTGCCGTCCCGGTACGGCGTCTTGAGCTGGTAGCGCACGTTGCCGCCTCGTGTTAACGACAGCCGCTTCTCGGATACCGCCGGGCGGCTGATGTAGTGGCACAGCCGTTCGAGTTTGCTGCGCTCATGGGCCTTGGCCGCTACGCCGGCATGTAGCGAGAAACCGGCAACCTTACCGGGCATGTCACCAAACTGATCTTCCGGGTCGCAGGCGGGCAGTGTCTGCAGGGTGAACACCTTGCGCCCTGCCTGTGGCCCCACGGCGATGCGATACGTGATGGAATGCCCCAGCAGTGGAGTCATCGCATCTTCATCCACCGCATCCAAGGCCAGGTAACTGTTTTCAGCATCCCGCTCCAGTAGGCCTTGCCGCTCCAAATAGCGGCCGACCCGATGGGCGATGGTGTGCGCCAGTTGGGTGAGTTCGGCGCTGGTCGGCGCCCTGACCCAGAGGAACCGGGCTGTTCCATTGGGACGCTCAACGTACACGCCATCGAGGAACAGCATGTGAAAGTGAATGTTGAGGTTCAGTGCACTGCCGAAGCGCTGGATCAGGGTGACGGCACCGGTCTTGGCCGCTTGGTGGGTATAGCCCGCTTTCTTGACCAGATGCGTGGCGATGACGCGGTAAACGATGCCCAACACCCGGCCCATGACCTCCGGCCGGCTGGCGAACAGAAAGCGCAATTGAAAGGGAAAGCTGAGTACCCATTGGCGCATGGGCTGTACGGGCAGAACCTCATCGACCAGTAGCGCGGCGCTTTCGGCCATACGCCGTGCGCCACAACTAGGACAGAAGCCCCGACGTTTGCAGCTGAACGCAACCAGGTGCTCAGCGTGACACGACTCACAACGCACCCGCAGAAAGCCGTGTTCGAGACGGCCGCATTTGAGGTAGGCGTCAAACTCGCGTTGCACATAACCGGGCAGTTCCCTGCCCTGCGCCGCCAAATGGGCAGCGAACGTCGGGTAGTATTCTTCGACGATCCGATAGAGCAGGGTTTGCTCGGGCCGGTGACGCTGGTAACGACCAGTGTTCTCGTCCCGGCTGGCCATCCTGGCCGCCACTTGGGGCATGATCCGCATCCTTGCGATACTGTGTTTTTATACAGTTTATCGCTCAGCTGCGAGATATTGAAGTCTCAGCTGTGATGCCAGCCAGTGCCAGACATTGCCTGTGAGTGCCAGTCACTCCCACTCGATTGTAAATGAGTGCATATTTCTATTTATTTTCAAACAGTTACAAAGAAGCATATTCACAATACCATCAAAAATACCATGCTCAGAAATTTCTTGTAAAAAAATTTATTTTGAGCGGATAAATGCGCCATTTTACGGCGTATGCAAGTGGCGATAATATTCAGGACAATCCTTACCAAATACATGCAAATTCACCATAGGATGGTGCAATTTCAGCATACGATGCTGATACCACGATGGTTCACGAATCGTCAGCTCATAACCCAATGCTTCCAAAGCTAGAAGATAAGATGCTTCATCTTCAGGATTTTCTACAATCAAATCAATATCAATGATTGGTTTAGCGGCTAAGCCTTCAACTGCTGTTGATCCAACATGATCATAAGCGGACTCAGGTGCGCTTGTGATGGATATGCTCTCAAGTAAGAAAGATGTAGAAGTCACGCCATTGTGGCAGCGCATATTCTGGGGTTCAATTACAGGTGTGATTGCGATCGTTTTACTCTTAAATGGGGGCCTTGGCACCTTACAAGCAGTATCAACAACAACAGCATTCCCATTTAGTATTGTGATATTGATCTCTATTTATGGATTATTTAAAGCTTTGAGAATGGATATCGGGAAGATTGATATTCGCAGTAAAGCGAATATGTATGTTCAGCCAAGTACTCGCGATTCAGGTGGTTGGCAGAAACGTCTTCGTAACGTAACGGTCTATCAACGTCGTGATAACGTCATTAAGTTTATGAATCTTGTGGTATTGCCGGCATTTGAAGATGTCAAAGCCGAGTTTGTGAAGCAAGGTTTAGCTGTGACCATTGATACGGAGAAAGATGATGATATTCGTATCGTGATTGATCATGGTGATAATGCGAACTTTATCTATCGCGTTAAAGCGAAGCATTATCTCAAGCCAAGCTTTACACTATTAGATGAAGAATCCGCGCAGGAAGATCAGAAATATTTCCGTGCAGAAGTTTATCTTGATGATGGTAGTAAAGGTTATGACATCATGGGTTATACCAAAGAGAACATCATGAATGACATTGTTGACCAATATACAAGTCACCATTACTTCATTCAAAACTATGAGATGCGCTCTGACTATGATGTCGGTTCTAATCCGAATGATTAATCAGCCGTCAATCTCTGAACATTTTCTGAGTGTTCTCTGAGAATAGCGTTTAAAGTGGGTATATATCTATACCCACTTTTTTTATTGTCTCAATGTTTTAATATTCAGATTTATTGTCAAAGCGGTTTAAAAAATCTGACAACATAATATCTGCTGAATCATGGCTGGGTCGAATGCTTGCATTCTTTTCACGATCACGCGCCAGCAGTACAAGTCTTCATAACTCTTCATAAGCCCAAATGACTGTAATGACTGTAGTAAGAGTCTTGGTCCATTTTAAGATTGAAGCAGTTATGTGGTGAAATCTGTTTTAAGGACACTTAGTTGGATATTATCAAGAGTTGATTAAAAGCTGGATCGAATACTTGCACGATTTTGAAAATCTCGTGCCAGCAATATAGAGTCTTCAGGAGTTCTTCAGGAGTTTCTTAAGCTGAAATGATGACGAAATTGAATTTATAAGATGATTGTCGTACCATAGATGGCACACAACTCCGGTGTTTTGATGAGGCTTTTGCATGAATAAGTAACTTTTTTAATATATGAATATAACTATGAATAATCATCTATCTCAAGGAGTGCTTTATGGCAAATTTCTTACAGCTTCAATCCGTCTCTTTTAAACAGAATAATGGCGAGACACTTTTTTCTGATTTATCAGGTACTTTTACTGCAAAAATCACAGCGTTGATTGGGCGTAATGGTGTCGGTAAAACAGTATTGGCGCAATTATGTGCGGGTATTTTATTACCCACATCAGGCACTATTCTCAATAGTGACCATGTTTTTTATCTCTCGCAACATTATGTGATTTCAGAAGAGACTACGGTTGCTGAACTATTGGGTATTGATCATGTGATGGCGGCATTACGCAGAATTGAGCAAGGCTCAGTTCTTGAGGAAGATTTTGCAATTGTTGGAGACCAGTGGGCGATTGAAACTGAAGCGCTATCATTATTAGCAAAACTCGGTCTTCCAAATTTATTACTTGATTCCCCGGCGATGATATTAAGTGGTGGGGAGCAGATGCGTATTCGTATTGCAGTTGCATTTCTTTCGCAAAAAGAGATTTTGATTTTAGATGAGCCAAGCAATCATCTTGATCATTCTCAAAAAGAGAAGTTGTGGGATTTAATGCAGTTGTGGACGGGGACAATTATTTTGATCTCTCATGATCGCTTTTTCCTTAACCAATTAACTAATATTGTGGAATTAACGCCGAGTGGGCTTGAATGGTTTACCGGTAGTTATGAAGAATATCGCATCTATAAAGCAGAAGCTGCCGAGAGAGCCGTTGAAATTTTAAATTCTGTTAAATCCCAAGAGAAGCAACGTCAAGCTGTGATTCAGCAGCAAATTGAGAGACAGCAAAAACGCACGAGTGCTGCTAATAAAGCTCGCGGCAATCAGAATCAGGCCAAAATTTTGATGGATGCTCAGAAAAATAGAAGTGATCTAACGAGTGGTAAAACGCAACAAAAACTCGATCGGATTCAAAAAGAGGGGCAATCTCGCATTGATTCTGCAAGGGCAAATCTGGATACTGCCACAAGCATTCATCTGCATCAGATTCCGGCATTAACTAATCAACCTGATATTGCGGTTAAGCTTGAGAATATTCAGCTTCCCTTTATGCCCTCAGATTTGGAAGCCTTGAATCAAGTGATTCGCTCGGGCGAGCGAATTGCCATTGTCGGTGATAATGGAATCGGTAAAACATTATTATTAAAGGTGATCGCCGGTAGTTTATCCCCCGAAAGTGGTCAGGCGACTCATTATGTAAAAACAGCCTATTTAGATCAACATTTAACGATCTTAAATCCGCAACAATCCGTTCTTGAGCAAATATCACAAGGAAGAACAAAAGATGAGATTTCACAGTTGCGTATGCAATTGGCGCAATTGGGATTAACAGCATCTCATATTGAAAGAGAGAGCCAATATTTAAGTGGGGGAGAGAAGTTAAAAGCGGCATTAGCGATGATATTGTATGATCAGACGCCGTCAGGGCTATTACTGCTTGATGAGCCTAGTAACCATTTGGATCTTGAATCACTCTCTGCACTAGAAGCAATGCTGAATCACTATCAAGGCACATTAATCATCATTTCACATGATGCGACTTTTCTATCTAATATCGGCATAGAGTCACAGTTACATAGGGCAGAAAATGGCTGGATAAAGTATCCTTTTCAACCCAAATTTTAATCAGCGTTGAATAACATCACTCACGTATATATTATTCAATCGCAGGGATATTGATGCGCTTTATATGCTTGCGATTGAAATAATAGTTCGGCTATTGTGAGCCTTGAATAACAAGGACAATACGATGAGTGTTATTCATCATCACTTTCGTCATTATTTTGGGCAATAGCGCCTCGTTCCCAAAAGTTTTCAATGCTGTTGATGATATTTCTTTGGATGTTATCAGAATAGGAAGCGACTGCGTAATCTTCATAAAGTTTTGTGACGTATAGGAAGAATAAACGCCCTTTTCACCCAAGTCCAACAGCTTTGGACCGCAGTTGACTCTTTCGACACCCCTGCGATGCAACCCAATCCGGCTGACGTATAGGAAGAATAAACGCCCTTTTCACCCAAGTCCAACAGCTTTGGACCGCAGTTGACTCTTTCGACACCCCTGCGATGCAACCCAATCCGGCTGACGGGGAGCCAGCAACGCTGAAAATTTACCCTCCTCTTTCCCACTAGCGGCTCCTTTTCCGACAACCAGCACGGCGGATCCCTGCCGCGGCGCTGTGAACGCAGCATTTTGATTGGTATCGTTGGCCTTCAGGCTCGTCAGTCAAACAGACCCAGGAGCAGCTCAGCCGGTGGCGCCCGGCTTTCGGGTAACGCCCTGGTCCCGCTGGTTTCGGCTTTGTGCTTCAGGTGATCAAGGATCTGCTTGATCACTATAGGGTCTTCAATGCAGGCGATGACTTTCATGGCGCCGCCGCAGCCGCTGCAGGTCTCGATGTCGATATTGAAAACACGCTTGAGCCGTTGCGCCCATGTCATCGACGCTCGCCGTTGTGCTGGTGTTGCCGGTTCATCAGCCACCCTGACCTTGTTGCCCCTGCCCCGTTTTGCCGGCGTGACCAACGCCCGGTGCCGACTGTTGGGTGCGAACACCCCGTGGAAGCGGGTTAGGTTGACTCTGGGCTTCGGTACCAGGGCGGCCAGCCTTGCAATGAAATCCAATGGTTCGAAAATGACGTGCGTGGTGCCGTCCCGGTACGGCGTCTTGAGCTGGTAGCGCACGTTGCCGCCTCGTGTTAACGACAGCCGCTTCTCGGATACCGCCGGGCGGCTGATGTACCGGCACAGCCGTTCGAGCTTCTTGCGTTCATCGGCCCTGGCCGCCACGCCGGCGTGCAGGCTGGACCCGGCTACCTTGCCAATCCCGTCACCGAACGGATCACCACTGGTCGGCAGAGTTTGCAAAGTGAACACCTTTCGCCCCGCCTGTGAACCGACAGCGATACGGTAAGTGATCGAGTGCCCCAGCAGGGGTGTCATCGGGTCGTCATCCACCGCATCCGAGGCCAGATAGCTGTTTTCGACATCCCGTTCCAGCAGGCCTTGCCGTTCCAGATAGCGACCCACCCGGTGGGCGATGGTGTGCGTCAGCTGGGTGAGCTCTGGGCTGGTCGGCGCCTTGACCCAGCGGAAACGCGCTGAGCCGTGGGATTGCTCGACATACACACCGTCGAGAAACAGCATGTGGAAGTGAACATTCAGATTGAGCGCCGATCCAAAACGCTGGATCAGGGTGACCGCGCCCGTCTTGGCCACTTGGTGGGTATGGCCCGCTTTCTTGACCAGGTGCGTGGCAATGACGCGGTAAACGATGCCCAGCACCCACCCCATGATCTCGGGCCGGCTGGCAAACAGGAAACGCAGCTGAAACGGGAAGCTCAACACCCACTGACGCATGGGTTGTTCAGGCAGTACTTCATCAACCAGCAAGGCGGCACTTTCGGCCATCCGCCGCGCCCCACAGCTCGGGCAGAAACCGCGACGCTTACAGCTGAAAGCGACCAGGTGCTCGGCGTGGCAAGACTCGCAGCGAACCCGTAGAAAGCCATGCTCCAGCCGCCCGCATTGGAGAAATTCTTCAAATTCCCGTTGCACATAGCCCGGCAATTCCTTTCCCTGCTCTGCCATAAGCGCAGCGAATGCCGGGTAATACTCGTCAACGATCTGATAGAGAAGGGTTTGCTCGGGTCGGTGGCTCTGGTAACGACCAGTATCCCGATCCCGGCTGGCCGTCCTGGCCGCCACATGAGGCATGTTCCGCGTCCTTGCAATACTGTGTTTACATACAGTCTATCGCTTAGCGGAAAGTTCTTTTACCCTCAGCCGAAATGCCTGCCGTTGCTAGACATTGCCAGCCAGTGCCCGTCACTCCCACTCAATAGTTGCCGGCGGCTTTGAGGAAACATCGTAGGTTACCCGCGAAATACCGGGAATCTCATTAATGATGCGGCTAGAAACCGTTTCTAAAAACTCATACGGCAAGTGTGCCCAGCGCGCTGTCATAAAATCGATAGTTTCTACTGCGCGCAATGCCACCACATACTCATAGCGGCGGGCATCGCCCACTACGCCAACCGACTTCACTGGCAAGAATACAGCGAAGGCTTGGCTGGTTTTGTGATACAGGTCAGCGGCATACAGCTCTTCGATAAAGATGGCATCAGCCAAGCGCAACCTGTCGGCATATTCTTTTTTTACTTCGCCAAGAATACGCACACCCAAGCCAGGGCCAGGGAAGGGATGACGGTAAACCATGTCGTAGGGCAGACCTAACTCCATACCGATCTTGCGCACCTCATCTTTAAACAGCTCGCGCAGCGGCTCCACCAGCTTGAGCGTCATAACACATTGATATTAGCTTCAATCTCTAAACCGTTGATTTGGAAATACATAATACCCTATTTGTTCATTCTTTTGTTATTTGTTGTATGTTGCGTTATTCCATCAATAATTTTATTCCAATCTTCGAAATGTAGTTCGTGTCCGGTTCCATCAAGCGTTATTAGTTTTGAGCCGTTTATCTTTTCAAGTAAAACTGCTGAATTCTTAAAATGCCATATTTTATCGTCCGTTCCGTGTACAATTAAGGTTGGTTGATTGATTTCGCTCAATCTGTTCCAGTATTCTTCACCACCTTGCAGTGCCGCATGATTGAACATACTTATATAGTTATTAGCTCTTTTAAATTCGGCTCTAATCAGTTTTTCACTTCTTTGTTTGTCAAATTGTTTCCTGCCGCTCATCAATTCAGCACCTTGAATTAAATAATTTGCCACACTGTCTTCATTTGTCCAATCTACGGTTTCAGCTTTTCCGTGAAAATCTAAAATACGCGTATCCATTTCAGGAATTGTGGGGTCTGAGTCGCCCCAAGGACCTGTTGAGATTAGTGTTATTGAACTTACCCTGTCGGCATATTTTATTGATGCTATTTGAGAAATCAGTCCGCCCAGTGAAATTCCCACAAAATTGGCTTTGACTATTTTATAGCCGTCCAAAATTGAAATAGCATCATGGGTTAAGTCAACAATATCATAGGGGGTTGAACCCGGTTCGTAATTAGTAGATTTTCCTACGTCCCTATTGTCGTAGCGAATAACAAAAAATCCCTTTTCAGATAGTTTCTGGCAAAATTCAGCATCCCAATACAACATGGATACCGTTGCTCCCGCAATCAAGAGTATTGCCGGATCTTTTTCACATCCAAAACTTTCGGTAAAAAGTCTTATTCCGTTTTTTTCAACTATTTTCTCTTTCATTTCCTCGCCTTTCTGTTTTATAGATTCATTAGTTTTTGGAAAGAAAAGTCGAGGCTGAACATTTCCGTTTCGTTTATTATTGATTCTGCCTGTGCTTCTCTTCCATAAGCAAACATTTGCTGTTCATAATTTTCAATAGCCTCTTCAATGCTGTTAAATTTCCCATTGGTCAGATTATCCGACAATATCAAGGCATCCATCAACCCACTGTTTACGCCTTGTCCTGCAAAAGGAGGCATCAAATGAGCAGCATCTCCAATCATCGTTATGGGTAATGGACGCTTACTTTTCCAAGACTTATCTAAGGGAAATATTCGTGTCGCTAACCCTACAAAAGATGATGTCAAACGAATCAGTTCTTTGTAGCGTTCGTCCCAATCGGAAAATTTTTTCAGGAGAAAATCAACGACACTATTTCTGTCTTGAAAATCTACCCGCGTTTTGCTTTTCCATTCATCAGGTGTTTTAAAACTTATTCCAAAATGCAATGCACCATTATTATTAGGATTCGCAAATAATAAATTACCTTGATGAGCAGCCATTAGCCGGTTTCCATTGCAAAGCTGAAAAAATCCAGGACAGTTCACCTCCGGTTGATGAATATCGGCTTGTATATTGAAAGTACCTGTTTCTTCAACTTCCGTGTCGGTAACAAATTTTCTTACTTTAGACATTCCACCATTGGCAATAATAACCAGATCTGCTGTTTCACTCGATTTATCCTCAAAAGTTAGTATCCACTTCTCCTTATCAGGTTCAAGGGTAACAAGTTTTCTATCCCAAATGACGGTATCATTTTGTAAACTATTTAATAGGATAGTCCTTAAGTCATTTCTGTTTATTTCAGGATTGTCAAAACGATTTTCGGGTCTTACATTTTTTGTGGTTAAAATATTGCCCTTTTCATCAACAATATTTACACCCATTGGTAAAGCTAAGTCATAATAAGTTTGTAACAATCCCGCTCTTTTCATTGCTTCCTGTCCCGAATCCCTGTGCAGATCAAGTGTCCCACCAAAAATCCTTGCATCTTGGTCTTTGTCTCTCTCGTAAACTGTAATGTCCACGCCGTTTTGCTGTAACAATCTCGCCATTGTTAATCCAACAGGCCCGGCACCAATTATTGTAATTTTTTTATGTTTTAGTAAAGTCATATTCTTGTTCGCTGGTTTTAATGTCAACTAATGTCTGTCAATTTAATCACTTTGTTTTTTTTAAATTCAAACACGGATTTTCCTGATAACTTTAGCTTTTGCCCTTTTTTTAAGCCGTTCGGAAAGTCAATTGCTAAAATTGCTGTATAATCAATTTCTATTTCAGTGCTGTTGTCAAAATGCCTAAACGATTTAACTGTCTGTGTTCTCTTTGCAAAGTATGTTTTTGCTGTTTCTGCCTGTTGTTTAAACGCTGTTAACCCTTTCAGCGATAAACTTATATCATTATTTTGAATGTTTTCAAAAACAATATTATCGTCAAGGTCTGCAACCATTTTTTTGATATCAAATTGGTTGTATCCATCGATGTAGTTATTGATGATGTTTACTCTGTCGGTCATATTTTGTAATTATTTATCGGTTACATATTGGTGTTGTCTGTAGGTTGTTCTACGATAATTGCCAACTTTTAACTTCTATACGAAGGAACATGTTGGGATACTTGAACTTTCGATTTAGCGCCAACACGAGCAAACCGAAGTTAGCACCTACTCTCTATTCAGCATATTTTTTAAAAATACTTGTGGCAATGTGTCCGCCAAAACCAAAAGTATTACTCATTGCGTAATTCACTTGCCGTTGTTGTGATTGGTGTAACGTCAAGTTAAATATATCCCTATATTCAGGTTCAATATCTACCGAATTGATTGTTGGCGGAACAATGTTATTCTGAACAACGTATAGGAAGAATAAACGCCCTTTTCACCCAAGTCCAACAGCTTTGGACCGCAGTTGACTCTTTCGACACCCCTGCGATGCAACCCAATCCGGCTGACGGGGAGCCAGCAACGCTGAAAATTTACCCTCCTCTTTCCCACTAGCGGCTCCTTTTCCGACAACCAGCACGGCGGATCCCTGCCGCGGCGCTGTGAACGCAGCATTTTGATTGGTATCGTTGGCCTTCAGGCTCGTCAGTCAAACAGACCCAGGAGCAGCTCAGCCGGTGGCGCCCGGCTTTCGGGTAACGCCCTGGTCCCGCTGGTTTCGGCTTTGTGCTTCAGGTGATCAAGGATCTGCTTGATCACTATAGGGTCTTCAATGCAGGCGATGACTTTCATGGCGCCGCCGCAGCCGCTGCAGGTCTCGATGTCGATATTGAAAACACGCTTGAGCCGTTGCGCCCATGTCATCGACGCTCGCCGTTGTGCTGGTGTTGCCGGTTCATCAGCCACCCTGACCTTGTTGCCCCTGCCCCGTTTTGCCGGCGTGACCAACGCCCGGTGCCGACTGTTGGGTGCGAACACCCCGTGGAAGCGGGTTAGGTTGACTCTGGGCTTCGGTACCAGGGCGGCCAGCCTTGCAATGAAATCCAATGGTTCGAAAATGACGTGCGTGGTGCCGTCCCGGTACGGCGTCTTGAGCTGGTAGCGCACGTTGCCGCCTCGTGTTAACGACAGCCGCTTCTCGGATACCGCCGGGCGGCTGATGTAGTGGCACAGCCGTTCGAGTTTGCTGCGCTCATGGGCCTTGGCCGCTACGCCGGCATGTAGCGAGAAACCGGCAACCTTACCGGGCATGTCACCAAACTGATCTTCCGGGTCGCAGGCGGGCAGTGTCTGCAGGGTGAACACCTTGCGCCCTGCCTGTGGCCCCACGGCGATGCGATACGTGATGGAATGCCCCAGCAGTGGAGTCATCGCATCTTCATCCACCGCATCCAAGGCCAGGTAACTGTTTTCAGCATCCCGCTCCAGTAGGCCTTGCCGCTCCAAATAGCGGCCGACCCGATGGGCGATGGTGTGCGCCAGTTGGGTGAGTTCGGCGCTGGTCGGCGCCCTGACCCAGAGGAACCGGGCTGTTCCATTGGGACGCTCAACGTACACGCCATCGAGGAACAGCATGTGAAAGTGAATGTTGAGGTTCAGTGCACTGCCGAAGCGCTGGATCAGGGTGACGGCACCGGTCTTGGCCGCTTGGTGGGTATAGCCCGCTTTCTTGACCAGATGCGTGGCGATGACGCGGTAAACGATGCCCAACACCCGGCCCATGACCTCCGGCCGGCTGGCGAACAGAAAGCGCAATTGAAAGGGAAAGCTGAGTACCCATTGGCGCATGGGCTGTACGGGCAGAACCTCATCGACCAGTAGCGCGGCGCTTTCGGCCATACGCCGTGCGCCACAACTAGGACAGAAGCCCCGACGTTTGCAGCTGAACGCAACCAGGTGCTCAGCGTGACACGACTCACAACGCACCCGCAGAAAGCCGTGTTCGAGACGGCCGCATTTGAGGTAGGCGTCAAACTCGCGTTGCACATAACCGGGCAGTTCCCTGCCCTGCGCCGCCAAATGGGCAGCGAACGTCGGGTAGTATTCTTCGACGATCCGATAGAGCAGGGTTTGCTCGGGCCGGTGACGCTGGTAACGACCAGTGTTCTCGTCCCGGCTGGCCATCCTGGCCGCCACTTGGGGCATGATCCGCATCCTTGCGATACTGTGTTTTTATACAGTTTATCGCTCAGCTGCGAGATATTGAAGTCTCAGCTGTGATGCCAGCCAGTGCCAGACATTGCCTGTGAGTGCCAGTCACTCCCACTCTATTGTAAATAGAGTTGAGTACTCTATGAAATAAAAGGGGCGAACAAAAAAGAAAGCTGCCTATTCTTTTACGAATAAGCAATTTTTCAGCACGGCAGAACTGAACCTTTGCGGGGAATATCCTTTACAAGTCATTTTTATTTAACTATTTTCGAAACCACTCTAAAATGTATTGTGTTTTCCTAATATATTTGCTAAAATATATGCTAAAATATATTAAGTATTGCCTTGTATAGAATTAGAGTACGCAACTCTATGAAAAATACGAGTTTACCAATAACGATACACCCAACGGCAACAAAAAATCAAATAGCCACACGGGTAAAGGAGTAGGCTATTGGAACGCAACATAAAAGACTCTCAAAATTTTTTACACAATGCCCAACTAGTAAATAAACTAGTCGGACTTAGCAATATAACTTGCGATGATTTGGTTTATGAAATCGGACCCGGCAAAGGAATTATCACTCGAGCCTTACTTGGACGCTGTAGACAAGTTGTTGCGATAGAGTACGACGCGGAATTGTACAGGCGATTGCTTGAGCAATTAAAGGGGCACGAGGATTTAGTTCTGCTGAACAGGGACTTTCTAACAGTAGATTTGCCGAGCGAGCCGTACAAAGTTTTTTCTAACATACCATTCAACATGACTGCGGATATTTTGAGCAAACTTTTGACGACGGGAAGGACGCCCGAGGATTTATATCTCGTCATGCAACAAGAGGCGGTATATAAGTACGCAGGTGAGCCTTTGTGCCAAGATGGATTTAAGTCGCTACTTTTTAAGCCGATTTACGAAATCAAAGTCATTCACAACTTTGATAAAGCGGACTTTTCGCCAAGCCCGAATGTATCAATATTTTTTGTGAACTTTCACAAAAAAGAATACTGCGACATAAAAAAATTGCCGCTAATCGACTACTGGGATTTCTTGGCTTTTGTATATTCCGCGCCAGGCAGATTTTTTAAGGAAAAAACAAAAAAAGTTTTTTCATACGAACAACAAAAGCGGATACGAAAGCAAATCGATCTTCACGAGGAGGCGTTTATTTCGGAATGGACATACAAACAATGGCTTGCCATGTTTGATGTATACTCTAAAATGGTTTCGCCAGAAAAAAAGAAATTGGTTATAGGCGCATATAGCCGATTGATTGCCGAGCAGGCAAAACTCGACAAACTACATCGTGACAGGAGCAAAAAGTATTAGCCGATGGCAAGCGTAACCTTTAAGAAAATAAACAAGGTTTACGACGGAAAAGTACAAGCCCTAAAAGACATAGAACTGAAAATCAATGCGCAAGATTTTTTAGTGATTGTGAGTATAGGAAGAATAAACGCCGTTTTTCTCCAAGTCCAGCCACTGTAGACCGCGAATGACGGCCTGCTTTGCCAGTGGGTGATTCTGAATCCGGCCCGTGTAGCCATCGATCCCGCCGAAAATTTACCCGTTTTTCCCGACAGCCGGGGCCAACCCAAGCCGCCGGCATAACGCATCCCTGCCGCGGCTGAATTACCGCAGCATCGTGATCGGAATCGTTTGGGACGGGTCAGTCAAACAGACCCAGGAGCAGCTCAGCCGGTGGCGCCCGGCTTTCGGGTAACGCCCTGGTCCCGCTGGTTTCGGCTTTGTGCTTCAGGTGATCAAGGATCTGCTTGATCACTATAGGGTCTTCAATGCAGGCGATGACTTTCATGGCGCCGCCGCAGCCGCTGCAGGTCTCGATGTCGATATTGAAAACACGCTTGAGCCGTTGCGCCCATGTCATCGACGCTCGCCGTTGTGCTGGTGTTGCCGGTTCATCAGCCACCCTGACCTTGTTGCCCCTGCCCCGTTTTGCCGGCGTGACCAACGCCCGGTGCCGACTGTTGGGTGCGAACACCCCGTGGAAGCGGGTTAGGTTGACTCTGGGCTTCGGTACCAGGGCGGCCAGCCTTGCAATGAAATCCAATGGTTCGAAAATGACGTGCGTGGTGCCGTCCCGGTACGGCGTCTTGAGCTGGTAGCGCACGTTGCCGCCTCGTGTTAACGACAGCCGCTTCTCGGATACCGCCGGGCGGCTGATGTACCGGCACAGCCGTTCGAGCTTCTTGCGTTCATCGGCCCTGGCCGCCACGCCGGCGTGCAGGCTGGACCCGGCTACCTTGCCAATCCCGTCACCGAACGGATCACCACTGGTCGGCAGAGTTTGCAAAGTGAACACCTTTCGCCCCGCCTGTGAACCGACAGCGATACGGTAAGTGATCGAGTGCCCCAGCAGGGGTGTCATCGGGTCGTCATCCACCGCATCCGAGGCCAGATAGCTGTTTTCGACATCCCGTTCCAGCAGGCCTTGCCGTTCCAGATAGCGACCCACCCGGTGGGCGATGGTGTGCGTCAGCTGGGTGAGCTCTGGGCTGGTCGGCGCCTTGACCCAGCGGAAACGCGCTGAGCCGTGGGATTGCTCGACATACACACCGTCGAGAAACAGCATGTGGAAGTGAACATTCAGATTGAGCGCCGATCCAAAACGCTGGATCAGGGTGACCGCGCCCGTCTTGGCCACTTGGTGGGTATGGCCCGCTTTCTTGACCAGGTGCCAATACCCATCTTTGTATCAACTCCCCTTCCTGCCCGGCATCCCCGCAATTGATGACTTCAGAACAAGATGCTACCAATTTTTCAATAACAGCAAATTGCCTTTTTACTCCATCGTTATCAATTAGTTTAATGCCAAATTTTTTAGGTACAATTGGCAGATCTTCCAATTTCCAGTATTTCCAATTTTCTTTGTAATCATGGGGTTCATTCAATGTACACAGATGGCCAAAAGTCCAGGTTACCCAATAGCCATTTCCTTCATAAAAGCCGTTGTTGCGTTGTTTTGCACCAATTACTTCGGCAATATCTTTTGCCACAGAAGGTTTTTCAGCTATACATAAAATCATAAGGAGGCAAAGTTAGTAAGGTCGTTGAAGTTTTGAAACCGTTACATACAAAACATTTCAACAAAAACAGTAAGTTTTAGAGTTATTTACGTGTATATTTTTTTATTTCAAAAGCAAAAGCGTGTTTTTCATCAATACCCTGTTTCAGTACAGTTTCACTATTCCACTCAGATTCAGAAAATTTAGGAAAAAAAGTATCTGCGTCAAACACTCCATCTACTTGTGTGATATACATTTCTTGAAGGATGTTTCGCTGCATAACTTCTGCATAAATTTGTCCCCCACCAATGATGAAAACAGTTCTTTCGGTTTCATTTTTATAGAACTCTAAACATTCAGTAAGTGAAAAAAAGACATGAGCTCCTGGTGCTTGATAGCCGATTTGGTGAGTTAAAACGGCATTTTCACGATTTGGCAAGGGTCTAAATTTCTCAGGAATAGATTCATAATTTTTACGTCCGGTTATTACTACATGACCTGTTGAAGTTTCTTTAAAGAATTTCATATCAGCCGGCAATTTCCATAACAAATCGTTGTCTTTACCAATGCCAAAATTTTTATCCATGGCAACAATTAATGATAGTTTCATAATGATCGGTATTGAATAATTAATTTTTTATTTGAGGCATTAAGCACATGCAATAATTTCTCAATTGGTTTTTTCACCTTTTCTTTCAAATGTAACTCATCTGCAGTTTGAATCATACGTATAGGAAGAATAAACGCCCTTTTCACCCAAGTCCAACAGCTTTGGACCGCAGTTGACTCTTTCGACACCCCTGCGATGCAACCCAATCCGGCTGACGGGGAGCCAGCAACGCTGAAAATTTACCCTCCTCTTTCCCACTAGCGGCTCCTTTTCCGACAACCAGCACGGCGGATCCCTGCCGCGGCGCTGTGAACGCAGCATTTTGATTGGTATCGTTGGCCTTCAGGCTCGTCAGTCAAACAGACCCAGGAGCAGCTCAGCCGGTGGCGCCCGGCTTTCGGGTAACGCCCTGGTCCCGCTGGTTTCGGCTTTGTGCTTCAGGTGATCAAGGATCTGCTTGATCACTATAGGGTCTTCAATGCAGGCGATGACTTTCATGGCGCCGCCGCAGCCGCTGCAGGTCTCGATGTCGATATTGAAAACACGCTTGAGCCGTTGCGCCCATGTCATCGACGCTCGCCGTTGTGCTGGTGTTGCCGGTTCATCAGCCACCCTGACCTTGTTGCCCCTGCCCCGTTTTGCCGGCGTGACCAACGCCCGGTGCCGACTGTTGGGTGCGAACACCCCGTGGAAGCGGGTTAGGTTGACTCTGGGCTTCGGTACCAGGGCGGCCAGCCTTGCAATGAAATCCAATGGTTCGAAAATGACGTGCGTGGTGCCGTCCCGGTACGGCGTCTTGAGCTGGTAGCGCACGTTGCCGCCTCGTGTTAACGACAGCCGCTTCTCGGATACCGCCGGGCGGCTGATGTACCGGCACAGCCGTTCGAGCTTCTTGCGTTCATCGGCCCTGGCCGCCACGCCGGCGTGCAGGCTGGACCCGGCTACCTTGCCAATCCCGTCACCGAACGGATCACCACTGGTCGGCAGAGTTTGCAAAGTGAACACCTTTCGCCCCGCCTGTGAACCGACAGCGATACGGTAAGTGATCGAGTGCCCCAGCAGGGGTGTCATCGGGTCGTCATCCACCGCATCCGAGGCCAGATAGCTGTTTTCGACATCCCGTTCCAGCAGGCCTTGCCGTTCCAGATAGCGACCCACCCGGTGGGCGATGGTGTGCGTCAGCTGGGTGAGCTCTGGGCTGGTCGGCGCCTTGACCCAGCGGAAACGCGCTGAGCCGTGGGATTGCTCGACATACACACCGTCGAGAAACAGCATGTGGAAGTGAACATTCAGATTGAGCGCCGATCCAAAACGCTGGATCAGGGTGACCGCGCCCGTCTTGGCCACTTGGTGGGTATGGCCCGCTTTCTTGACCAGGTGCGTGGCAATGACGCGGTAAACGATGCCCAGCACCCACCCCATGATCTCGGGCCGGCTGGCAAACAGGAAACGCAGCTGAAACGGGAAGCTCAACACCCACTGACGCATGGGTTGTTCAGGCAGTACTTCATCAACCAGCAAGGCGGCACTTTCGGCCATCCGCCGCGCCCCACAGCTCGGGCAGAAACCGCGACGCTTACAGCTGAAAGCGACCAGGTGCTCGGCGTGGCAAGACTCGCAGCGAACCCGTAGAAAGCCATGCTCCAGCCGCCCGCATTGGAGAAATTCTTCAAATTCCCGTTGCACATAGCCCGGCAATTCCTTTCCCTGCTCTGCCATAAGCGCAGCGAATGCCGGGTAATACTCGTCAACGATCTGATAGAGAAGGGTTTGCTCGGGTCGGTGGCTCTGGTAACGACCAGTATCCCGATCCCGGCTGGCCGTCCTGGCCGCCACATGAGGCATGTTCCGCGTCCTTGCAATACTGTGTTTACATACAGTCTATCGCTTAGCGGAAAGTTCTTTTACCCTCAGCCGAAATGCCTGCCGTTGCTAGACATTGCCAGCCAGTGCCCGTCACTCCCTGTCGTCTGGGCGTTCCTCTGGGCTAAACATCGACATGATCCGGCGCTTAATATCGCCGTCCTTGTTGACCAGCGTCTTGGTCACGAAGGCCGCGTATTCTTTGGCGTTGTCGTACCCTTTCCAGACCTCGTGGGGGTCAAGAGCGTAGGCGCAAACCCGCCCAGCGACTGGGATTCTGACCAAGGCGCGTTCTGTCTCAAGGTGGGGTTCTAGGGATTTTCCCCTCTAAAAAGACATAATCCTCTGTAGACCACACCAATAAATGGCTGCGGAGGTGGTTTACTTTCAGCTTGGAGCCTAATCATCCACTATCGGCCTTGTTATTTCGCCAATATTGGGCAATTTCCCAGTATTAGTGAAGTTATACGTTCCGCTTAAGTTGATATTTTGCCACGCAACGGGCGAAACAGCACGAGTGATACCCGCTTTCTCTTCATCTCCTCTCGCTTCAAAGTGTCCCAGAAGATGACTCAGTATCGCGGAGTTGAAGTAGATGATCGCGTTGGCAAGCAATCTTGCGCATTCATTCCAGATAGCGATTTCAGACTCGTTTTTGCCACGGAACTGATCACCATTCACCGACGCAATGGCTCGTCTAAGGAAGTGCCATGCTTCTCCCCGGTTCAGGGCACGTTGCACATACTGCCGCAAACTGGCATCGTCGATGTAGTCAAGTAAATATTGCGCTTTAACCAGTCGATTATACTCCGTCAGAGCCTGTAATATTGGGTGTCCAGAAGGGTAACCAGACAACTTTCTTACCAGCATTGCTTGTGTCGTCCGCTTTGTCTGAAGTGACAGAACAATACGCCTGATATCTTGCCATCCCGTTGTAATAACATTCGTTCTGATAGGCTTCTTTAGCGCCAGTATGGTGCTGCCTTGTTCACTTTCAGTCACATCAAACAGATCATTGATGACACTACTGAACTGCGCGTATCGCGGTGCAAAACTGTAACCGCATAGATCCAGTAAGGCGAAGTTAACATGATTGACACCGTGTGTATCTGTCGAGAGTACGTCAGGTTTGATTTCACTGCTGTTGGATTGTAACAGGTCATAAATATAGTGTGATTCGTGCTCGTTGGAACCGATGATCCGAGCATTGAGGGCGCTGTGGTTGGCCACCAGTGTCATGGCCGTGATCCCTTTGTTGGTGCCGAAATACTTAGAGGAGTACCGGGTTTTAAAGGTTTCCAGATGGGTTTCGAATTTCTGACCATCCGCACTGGCATGCAGCTGGTCCTCCTGAATATGGTAGTGGCGGAAGATGGGTAGCGCTGCAACCGCATTATTGATCACGTCGCTGGCGTCATGCAGCGTTTCAGGCCGGATATAGTTGGCCTGCACCGTACTCAGGTGTTCATAGCTTCGATCGGAGATCTGCGCCATGCCATACACACCACGGTGAGTGGCGTTGGCAATCAGAATGGCCAGTAAATCATCCTGATGAGTGAACCCTTGTTTTTGTATCGGAAGTACATGAGTCAGACATTTCATGAACCCGGTTTCGCGCTCTACATACCGCAGTACATCCGCGATACCGACCGGTTGCATTCGCTTAAAAAAGGGATTGTTGACCAGAGATGTAGCGCTTTTGGTCGGCAGACGCCAGCGGGTACCGGTACGATTTTTCATGATCACATTTCGATTGTCTCCCTCATCAATATGGAGAGCAACGTCTTTGAGTGCACTTTCCAGCCGGTGTTGTTTCTCCTGTAACAATAACTCTGCGGGCTGTTTTAGTCTGTCCAGTGTTGATGAGGCCAGCAAGGTATCCTGCGATGTCTGGGGGATCAGGTCGTCTTCCAGTGCGCGGTATTTGGTAACATTTGGCAAATAAATGCGTCCATTCAGTCGTGAGGTTAACTGCCGGTAGAGCAGCCATTCGTAACGTTGCGGGTTAACGTTATCCTGTTTAACCAACCATGGGAGGTGCTTTTTCGGGATGAGCGACGTATCCATCGTCTTCAGTGGTCCACCGAATGCGATTTCCGTCTGCATCTGTTGAAGTTGGGCGACGACGGCTTCTGAGCCTTTACCGGCCTCACATTCAAGGCACAAGAACACCTGCCTTAACAGTTGCTCCAGGAGATTGCATTGTTCATCGTAATGTTGCCACTGGTACTCTTCCACGGTCCGTTTCTGTTTTTTCAGGTAAAGGCAGAGGGTCTGGATATCCCTGTCATTCATGACCTTCAATGCCTGTTGTCTGACTACTGAGAAGGGTTGATTATCATCAATGTTCTCATCCACAAACAGATGCAGTAGCTCTGCCGCTTTCGTGACATTGTCCGCAGCTGACTGCCAGGACAGGAACACTGCTTGTTGTGCAAAGGCGTTGGCGGCTTCCTGTTGTTTTCGGATATGGTAAACAAACCCATCCGTCAGGCGCTCCAGTGCAAGTTGCATGCGCTCTGTCAGATGACACAGTAACCACAGGTGCTGCTGTGAGCGTTTGAAGCGCCGCACTTTACTGCCGTAGTAATCAATAAGGCCGCTGAAGTGTTGTCGATTTTTTAGCGACAGATTGAGCCTGTCCACAACGTCATTTATTTGCGTGTGCCATGGTGCTAACCGGTGGTAAATGGCGAGCTCTTTTTTAAGCTCAGGCACGGTCAGACTTTTGGCACCACCCCTGAGATGGCTCAGACTCAGCCCGTCGTCTTTAGTAGTGATTATGTTGTCCAGAAAGACGTTAAGTTCATTACTGGTAAGTTGATTCAGTTGGAGCGTCAGGTCTTTTCTGACCTGTTGCATTGTGCGGCTTATCAGTCTTTGAAGCACGGAGTACTTAGGAATGGCAATGTTATGGCTGGCAAGGTATTCAA
Source organism: Proteus terrae subsp. cibarius (assembly GCF_011045835.1). Classification (NCBI taxonomy): domain Bacteria; kingdom Pseudomonadati; phylum Pseudomonadota; class Gammaproteobacteria; order Enterobacterales; family Morganellaceae; genus Proteus; species Proteus terrae. The sequence goes on along the minus strand of NZ_CP047350.1, from coordinate 43,534 downwards.
TGGCCGCATCAAAGAGGTGTCGAGGCTCCAGCCAGGCATGACCAATGTAAACCAGGTGGTGGCACAGAGCATTGAGGTGCTGTTTTTCATTCCACTTATTGTAATTTAGTAGACGCAGTATCCTTGAGTAAATACGGTCACGCTGCATTTTACTGACACTGAAAGGCCTGATCCCTTTACCTCTTTGAATTTGGGAGGCAATAAACTGCATGTCGATACTGATATCACGGAAACTCGGAGCAATGATCACTGGCTTAGATTTAAAATAGCCCAGAAGCGCCACGAAATAACAACGATGTTTAGTAAGCCTGATAGTACGGCATTCGGCCTGTTCTACATCGTTTAGCGAAAAATACAAACGTTGTTCCTCAATAGAAAACTGAGGTGCTGAATACAAGTCTCGTTGTTCTGCCTGAGTCAGAATCGAGAGTTCATTACTAATTGCCATGATGAATAAACGCCAATATGATTGATGGTGTTTATATAAGATGGCAGAATATTGGAAGGTAACCCACCGCCACAGACCATATAATATAATACCTGTAGCGTTCTATGTTACTTTAGAGGGGAAAATCCCTAGAACCCCAAGTTGAGCCACCTCCGCGCTTCATCAGAAAACTGAAGGAACCTCCATTGAATCGAACTAATATTTTTTTTGGTGAATCGCATTCTGACTGGTTGCCTGTCAGAGGCGGAGAATCTGGTGATTTTGTTTTTCGACGTGGTGACGGGCATGCCTTCGCGAAAATCGCACCTGCTTCCCGCCGCGGTGAGCTCGCTGGAGAGCGTGACCGCCTCATTTGGCTCAAAGGTCGAGGTGTGGCTTGCCCCGAGGTGATCAACTGGCAGGAGGAACAGGAGGGTGCATGCTTGGTGATAACGGCAATTCCGGGAGTACCGGCGGCTGATCTGTCTGGAGCGGATTTGCTCAAAGCGTGGCCGTCAATGGGGCAGCAACTTGGCGCTGTTCACAGCCTATCGGTTGATCAATGTCCGTTTGAGCGCAGGCTGTCGCGAATGTTCGGACGCGCCGTTGATGTGGTGTCCCGCAATGCCGTCAATCCCGACTTCTTACCGGACGAGGACAAGAGTACGCCGCAGCTCGATCTTTTGGCTCGTGTCGAACGAGAGCTACCGGTGCGGCTCGACCAAGAGCGCACCGATATGGTTGTTTGCCATGGTGATCCCTGCATGCCGAACTTCATGGTGGACCCTAAAACTCTTCAATGCACGGGTCTGATCGACCTTGGGCGGCTCGGAACAGCAGATCGCTATGCCGATTTGGCACTCATGATTGCTAACGCCGAAGAGAACTGGGCAGCGCCAGATGAAGCAGAGCGCGCCTTCGCTGTCCTATTCAATGTATTGGGGATCGAAGCCCCCGACCGCGAACGCCTTGCCTTCTATCTGCGATTGGACCCTCTGACTTGGGGTTGATGTTCATGCCGCCTGTTTTTCCTGCTCATTGGCACGTTTCGCAACCTGTTCTCATTGCGGACACCTTTTCCAGCCTCGTTTGGAAAGTTTCATTGCCAGACGGGACTCCTGCAATCGTCAAGGGATTGAAACCTATAGAAGACATTGCTGATGAACTGCGCGGGGCCGACTATCTGGTATGGCGCAATGGGAGGGGAGCAGTCCGGTTGCTCGGTCGTGAGAACAATCTGATGTTGCTCGAATATGCCGGGGAGCGAATGCTCTCTCACATCGTTGCCGAGCACGGCGACTACCAGGCGACCGAAATTGCAGCGGAACTAATGGCGAAGCTGTATGCCGCATCTGAGGAACCCCTGCCTTCTGCCCTTCTCCCGATCCGGGATCGCTTTGCAGCTTTGTTTCAGCGGGCGCGCGATGATCAAAACGCAGGTTGTCAAACTGACTACGTCCACGCGGCGATTATAGCCGATCAAATGATGAGCAATGCCTCGGAACTGCGTGGGCTACATGGCGATCTGCATCATGAAAACATCATGTTCTCCAGTCGCGGCTGGCTGGTGATAGATCCCGTCGGTCTGGTCGGTGAAGTGGGCTTTGGCGCCGCCAATATGTTCTACGATCCGGCTGACAGAGACGACCTTTGTCTCGATCCTAGACGCATTGCACAGATGGCGGACGCATTCTCTCGTGCGCTGGACGTCGATCCGCGTCGCCTGCTCGACCAGGCGTACGCTTATGGGTGCCTTTCCGCAGCTTGGAACGCGGATGGAGAAGAGGAGCAACGCGATCTAGCTATCGCGGCCGCGATCAAGCAGGTGCGACAGACGTCATACTAGATATCAAGCGACTTCTCCTATCCCCTGGGAACACATCAATCTCACCGGAGAATATCGCTGGCCAAAGCCTTAGCGTAGGATTCCGCCCCTTCCCGCAAACGACCCCAAACAGGAAACGCAGCTGAAACGGGAAGCTCAACACCCACTGACGCATGGGTTGTTCAGGCAGTACTTCATCAACCAGCAAGGCGGCACTTTCGGCCATCCGCCGCGCCCCACAGCTCGGGCAGAAACCGCGACGCTTACAGCTGAAAGCGACCAGGTGCTGGGGTCTGACGCTCAGTGGAACGAAAACTCACGTTAAGGGATTTTGGTCATGAGATTATCAAAAAGGATCTTCACCTAGATCCTTTTAAATTAAAAATGAAGTTTTAAATCAATCTAAAGTATATATGAGTAAACTTGGTCTGACAGTTACCAATGCTTAATCAGTGAGGCACCTATCTCAGCGATCTGTCTATTTCGTTCATCCATAGTTGCCTGACTCCCCGTCGTGTAGATAACTACGATACGGGAGGGCTTACCATCTGGCCCCAGTGCTGCAATGATACCGCGAGACCCACGCTCACCGGCTCCAGATTTATCAGCAATAAACCAGCCAGCCGGAAGGGCCGAGCGCAGAAGTGGTCCTGCAACTTTATCCGCCTCCATCCAGTCTATTAATTGTTGCCGGGAAGCTAGAGTAAGTAGTTCGCCAGTTAATAGTTTGCGCAACGTTGTTGCCATTGCTGCAGGCATCGTGGTGTCACGCTCGTCGTTTGGTATGGCTTCATTCAGCTCCGGTTCCCAACGATCAAGGCGAGTTACATGATCCCCCATGTTGTGCAAAAAAGCGGTTAGCTCCTTCGGTCCTCCGATCGTTGTCAGAAGTAAGTTGGCAGCAGTGTTATCACTCATGGTTATGGCAGCACTGCATAATTCTCTTACTGTCATGCCATCCGTAAGATGCTTTTCTGTGACTGGTGAGTACTCAACCAAGTCATTCTGAGAATAGTGTATGCGGCGACCGAGTTGCTCTTGCCCGGCGTCAACACGGGATAATACCGCACCACATAGCAGAACTTTAAAAGTGCTCATCATTGGAAAACGTTCTTCGGGGCGAAAACTCTCAAGGATCTTACCGCTGTTGAGATCCAGTTCGATGTAACCCACTCGTGCACCCAACTGATCTTCAGCATCTTTTACTTTCACCAGCGTTTCTGGGTGAGCAAAAACAGGAAGGCAAAATGCCGCAAAAAAGGGAATAAGGGCGACACGAAAATGTTGAATACTCATACTCTTCCTTTTTCAATATTATTGAAGCATTTACCAGGGTTATTGTCTCATGAGCGGATACATATTTGAATGTATTTAGAAAAATAAACAAATAGGGGTTCCGCGCACATTTCCCCGAAAAGTGCCACCTGACGTCTAAGAAACCATTATTATCATGACATTAACCTATAAAAATAGGCGTATCACGAGGCCTGTGGGAGGAAAATAAAGTGTCATCCTAACTACAGGACCCTGCAACGTAGCAATTCCTGCAAAAATCCATTTAAAACAATGACTTATTTCAATTCTGCCATCTGCAAGCGTTTTGTGGGGATGGAGGCCGGAATCATTAAAGTATCATCCTAATTTTCGCTCAACCTTGGAAAATGCTGAGAATCGTAAAAATAAAGTTTCATCCTTTCCGCTACTAGTTCAAGGCTTTCTTCCGGCCGCCGGCAACAACGCTGCTTGGCTGAGGCGATCCACTTGCGCTACCGCTCACTGATCAGATCGAACTTGAACTCGACGAGCAGCCAACCATCAGGCCGAGCGTGATCGCCAAAAAAAACGGATCATGCGAAATCCTTCGTTGAGTTTGGCGCGGGTTTTAGCAAATCAGCTGGCCCGCGATCCGGTTGAGAGTGATCCGAAGCGGTCCTTGACGACCGGCACAAATCGGCCGATTCTGTTGAAAAAGTAGCTTTAGCGGCAGCCTGCCGATCAGGTGTGCCTGCTGTCGAAGTGGCTGCAAGCCACTTCAAGTTGCCTTCCGGCGTTTCACTGAGCGTCCTTGCTCAGGTTTAAGGGTTAATTTGAGGGTTTCTGCTCGTAGCAGGCATACCTATCCCGTCAGCGGTGGCCCTTGAGGCAAAAGCTTGGCCATGCGGCGCAGGTTCTGCACCATCGCAGCCAAGGTGAATTCGTCAGTGGCACCCGTTAGGCCACGCAGTCGTAAACGGTCGAGTTTCATGATCCGTTTGAGGTGGGCGAAAAGCATCTCCACCTTCTTTCGTTCGCAGCGAGAGACGAGGTACTCCGGTGTCTTGGCGATGCGTCGAGCCACGTCGCGGGCAGCCTCATGGATGCTGCGGACGATCTTCCGATTCGGCGTGTTGGGGCAGCATTTCGCTTTCAACGGGCAGGTGGCGCAGTCGGTTTGGCTGGAGCGGTAAATGACGGTTTTGGCCTTAGTTACCCGCGACCTTTGCTGGGTGAAGGCGCGCCATTCACTGCGTAGCGGTTTGCCGGCTGGGCAGCGATATTCATTGGCGTCCTGACTCCAGTGAAAGTCGTTACTGGAGAGGCTGTCGTCCTTGCGCTCGGTCTTGTCCCACACCGGCACATGCGGTTCGATGTCCTTTTCTTCGACCATCCAGGCCAGCATCGGGGCGGTGCCATAAGCGGTATCGCCGATAAGGCGTTCCGGTGTGAGATCGAACTGCGCCTCGACACGCTCGACCATCGTCCTAGTCGAATCGACTTCGGCGGTACGGTGCGCCGGGGTAGCTTCCACGTCCATGATCACACCGTGCTCAGTGTCGATCAGGTAATTCGTGGAGTAGGCAAAAAAGGCCGGGCCACCTGGCGCTGCTGTCCAACGGGACTGAGGATCAGTGAGCGAAATTTTCTTGGGAAGAGCCTCAGCCAGCGCCTCTTCATCAAGGGCTTCGAGGTACTCGCGCACTGCGCGGCTGCTGAGCTTTGGATCGTTCCAATCGACCTCATCTCCCGCCACCCCACGTTGCCGGCTGGCATCCGCCTTAATGATGCTGGCGTCGACGGCGAAACCTTCACCCTTGACTAGGCCGGCTGCCATGCAGCGCCGCAGCACCTCATTGAATAACCAGCGGAATAGATCGCTGTCACGAAAACGCCCATGGCGATTCTTCGAGAAGGTCGAGTGATTGGGGACTTCGTCTTCCAGACCCAACCGGCAGAACCAGCGATAGGCCAGGTTCAGGTGCACCTCTTCGCACAATCGCCGCTCGGAACGAATGCCATAGCAGTAGCCGACGACCAGCATGCGCACCATTAACTCCGGGTCAATCGAGGGACGCCCGATGGGGCTATAGAAATCTGCCAGGTAGGCACGTAGATCACTGAGATCCAAGCACTGGTCGATGCTGCGCAGGAGATGTTGGGCCGGGACGTGATCTTCCAGATTGAACGAGTAGAACAGGCGCTGCTGTCCTCCCGGTAACTGTCCCATCATGCTGTTCGCCCCCACGCTCGCTGACAAAGCAATTTTGCCAACGGCATGGGGAGGCCGCTACTTTTTCAACAGAATCGGCCGCACACAGCCATTCGGCTCAACAGAACCCTGCCTTTACCCCACCAAACTCCGGAAACTCGCCCGGTAGTCCGTCGGCTTGAGATGCACATGTTGGCTGAGGTCGCCGGGTAGCGTGAACAGGCGCGGACCGTCCCGAAACTGGAACACGCGATACAGATGGAATTGATCGCCCGCCTCCTTGGAGAATTCGAGTTCGTTGTGGCTGACCAAGAAAGACGAGCCTACCCCGCCATTGGTGGTTTTCACCTCGATGAAGCGCTCATGGGCGTCCTCTTCGAACGACAGGATGTCGAACCCCGCACCGTCTCCCTGGGTGTCGGACACCCAATCCAGCCGCTGAAAAAGCTCTGGGTGGCCGAGCTCGGTCAGGCGTTGCTGTTCGTAGCCAATCACCCACTGCTCCCCTGCCCGGCCCAGCTTGCGGTTGGCTTCATCGCGAGCGGCATAATCGAACTTTCGCGGTAGGCGTTGCCGTAGAGATGCCGGGGTACGCACAAGCACTTCACGGGCGGGTGGTTCTACCAAAGCCGCTCGGTAGGTTTTGTCACCCGGAAGTTTTACCTCCTCCAGGGCATCGACAAGAGCGCCGACCGTCTGCTGATGTTCCAGAACGTAGGCGTGTACGGATTTACGCAGCAGCAGTTGGCTGTTGCCGCGTGGCTTGTAGCCGTTGATATAGGGCAGGCCCAGGGCATCGAGTACGGCGCTAATGTTCTGGTGCTTGAGCTCGACTGAAGACTTGCTGCGACCGTTCAGCAGTTGGCGCAGTGCCTGGTTGTGCTCGGACTTGTGGTACGGCTCCCCAGCCGCCTCGGCACGCAGCATGTCGAAATAGTCTTCGACCGTGGCCAGGACCTCTTCTTCGGACCAGTCTTCGCCGATGCGAATGATGCGAAACCCGAGCCGCGTCAGCGCCGGAACGACGGTCGTCTCGCCACCGGAGAAGCTGTCAGCAGTGAGCGGGCCCTGCTCGGGAAATTGCTTGCCGAAGGCCACACCGGCGATGGCCTTGGAATCGCAATCGGTGCCGGTCTTCGGATCACGTACCAGGAAGTCGCGGGACTTGCCGTAGCCGTGGCGCGCCAGGAATTTCGTGCGGCCCAGTTGCACGAACTCATCGATGGCAGCCTGCACGGCGGCGGGGCTTCGAAGCTGGGAGAGTTGAGACACAGGGTCCTTCCTTACTGTCATGGTGTGCCGGGAACCGCCGAGCCACGAGATTATGAGTAGCCCCTGAACAGAAACGTCACGATAAAAGCCGTGAACGCCACCAGGCCCATTAAATCCCTTGCGTATTTGCAGCCCGTGCTGTCCAAACCTGTACCAGGTCCGCTCAACACGCTCCAACCATTGAGGTACGAAAACACCGCCTGACCGAACAAAAAATGCGTGATAGCCGCCGCAGCCATGACGCCGGAATCGTCAGACAGGCTGTAGCTGTTGACCATTGCCCTGTACGCCTGCATCTGAAATGGCTATTGCCCTGATGGGAGCCGGCTTTTCAGCCACCGACACCAGCGATGCCGTCAATATTCTTTACCCGATAACCATGACCGTACAAGCTAACAAGGCCTGGCAAGCCAGCGGACTTAAAAAGTCTTTTTTTCTACCATCCCACAAAAAAGTTCGTGGTGGAGAAAAGATAAGCTATGCAAGGCTTTAGGAGACGTGGTTTTTCAGGATGACGAAGAACGATTCGGCGCTAGGTGCAACATAGGTGCATCGCACGAGCGCTAGGAACGGCGAAAAAAGGCGGACGTGGCGAAATCGGTAGACGCAGCAGACTTTAAAATTGGAGTGCCCGCGGGGAAATCCGCGGAGTAGAACCGCTCAAAGTCGGGGAACGCTAACGGGCAATACCCTAAGCCAATCCCGAGCCAAGCCCCTTCGGGGGAAGGTGTAGAGACTGGACGGGCGGCGCCTAAAGCCTTCGGGCAATGGCGAAGGGACAGTCCAGACCACGAACGTCATCAGACGGCGGCGAAAGTCGAGGTGGTACGAAAATCTGCTTCTCTGTGAGAGTACGGGTTCGAGTCCCGTCGTCCGCACCACAAAGCCAAACATCCCTGCGATGATCGACCTCTGGGCGTTTGGTCGTGAGCCCGCCACCCTCGCGCTACGCTTTGCGCAGGCGTCGAAGGCGATCAGGTGCGCCCATCGATTCCGTCGAGCACCATCGCTGCGAGTTCATCGCTGGTGTGTGCACCACTATCGAGAACACGGGTTGTGCATGGAAGCCGTTCCCTTGCGGCCAAGCATCGGGCGACATTCGCTAATCGCCACTCTCGAATCTCCGCATTTCGATTCGGGTCAGGATGCATGGTCTGGTTCGCGATCCGGTGACGCAATAGGTCCTCGTTGAGCGTCAGAAAGATGTGCAGCAGCTGATCGTCGATCCGCCTTACCCCGTCGAGTATCTCAGTCAGATAGTCCGGGTGCACGAGCGTCATTGGGATGATGATGTCCTGCGAGTAATTCCTTCGAATCTCCCTGACCGCCGCGATCGTAAGTCCCCTCCACAAGGGGAGATCCTGATAGTCTCCGCTCGCTGGCATGGGGACCGTTTCTTTCACCACGAACCCGATTTCCTCGGGGTCAAAGATCAGCGATTTGGAACGCCGATCGCGCAGCCGCTTAGCGAGCGTCGTCTTTCCGGCGCCGAAAGGTCCGTTGATCCAGATTATCATTGTCGACGGCCTCTAACCTGAAGGCTCGCAAGAGCGCTCGACGGCCTCGTGCGGAGGCACGATCGGAGTGGTTCCGAAATGCTTCTCAAGATAGGTGACGCCGAACGTCACGATGTCCTGCGCGTCGAACAGGTAGCACTGAGCAAAGCCCACGACACCTTCTCGATGGCGACCGAGCTTCACGTAAGCATTTGCTATAGTTTCAACCGCATCCGGCTTTCCTTCGATAGCAAAGCAATCGAGAATGCCGTTTGAATCGTAATCCGATGCCGTTTTCCAGGCGACTTCACCGTCTCTTCCAAGCATCGGCATCTCATACGTCACCCACCGTTTGTTGGGGATATCGGCAACCGCCTCGGCGTAGTGCAATGCGGTAACGGAGTTTAGCGGCGCACCCAACAGCAGGGCCTTCCCGCCAAGGCGAACGAACCGCTCGACGGGCGATCCTTCCCCCAAGGCGTGACCGAGTTCGTGAGGCTCCGTCAGCGTTTCAGCCAGCGGACCAACCGCGACCATCGATGCATCGGGGTGCGCGCTGCGCCGCGCGCCGGGGGCTTGAACCAGAAATTGATTCAGCAGGCCGAACCCACGGTAAGTCCCGGCTGTTGCGGGATCGAACGGCAGCCAGGTACGGCGGGCTTCGTCATCCAGCCGAGCGCCATTCAGAGTCTCCTCGTAGGGTGATCGGTCCCACGACGCGTATCCTATCACAGTGCCAGTCGGCCCAACCGCGGAGCGTAACGCGGCAACGACCGTCTCCGCTCCTCCTTCGACCGGACCAATCGCTTTAAGTGAGGCATGCACCATCAAGAGGTCACCGGTTTGGACTCCGAGTTTTTGAAGCGCCTCCGTTATTGCCTTCCGCGTATGCATCGCGATATCTCCTCTAAACTGCAAAACACTATACGGGGTCTGACGCTCAGTGGAACGAAAACTCACGTTAAGGGATTTTGGTCATGAGATTATCAAAAAGGATCTTCACCTAGATCCTTTTAAATTAAAAATGAAGTTTTAAATCAATCTAAAGTATATATGAGTAAACGGCACTGTTGCAAATAGTCGGTGGTGATAAACTTATCATCCCCTTTTGCTGATGGAGCTGCACATGAACCCATTCAAAGGCCGGCATTTTCAGCGTGACATCATTCTGTGGGCCGTACGCTGGTACTGCAAATACGGCATCAGTTACCGTGAGCTGCAGGAGATGCTGGCTGAACGCGGAGTGAATGTCGATCACTCCACGATTTACCGCTGGGTTCAGCGTTATGCGCCTGAAATGGAAAAACGGCTGCGCTGGTACTGGCGTAACCCTTCCGATCTTTGCCCGTGGCACATGGATGAAACCTACGTGAAGGTCAATGGCCGCTGGGCGTATCTGTACCGGGCCGTCGACAGCCGGGGCCGCACTGTCGATTTTTATCTCTCCTCCCGTCGTAACAGCAAAGCTGCATACCGGTTTCTGGGTAAAATCCTCAACAACGTGAAGAAGTGGCAGATCCCGCGATTCATCAACACGGATAAAGCGCCCGCCTATGGTCGCGCGCTTGCTCTGCTCAAACGCGAAGGCCGGTGCCCGTCTGACGTTGAACACCGACAGATTAAGTACCGGAACAACGTGATTGAATGCGATCATGGCAAACTGAAACGGATAATCGGCGCCACGCTGGGATTTAAATCCATGAAGACGGCTTACGCCACCATCAAAGGTATTGAGGTGATGCGTGCACTACGCAAAGGCCAGGCCTCAGCATTTTATTATGGTGATCCCCTGGGCGAAATGCGCCTGGTAAGCAGAGTTTTTGAAATGTAAGGCCTTTGAATAAGACAAAAGGCTGCCTCATCGCTAAGGAAGGTGCGAATAAGCAGGTCATTTCTTCCCAAGCTGACTCGCTGATTAAAATTTCGCGGATCTGGGCCGATTTTTTTCCCGCAAACACATCGAATCAGCCTATTTAGGCTATTTTTTCCGCCATTTCTGGCGTTATTTCCGGTTTTTACTGAGATCTCTCCCACTGACGTATCATTTGGTCCACCCGAAACAGGTTGGCCAGGGTGAATAACATCGCCAGTTGGTTATCGTTTTTCAGCAGCCCCTTGTATCTGGCTTTCACGAAGCCGAACTGCCGCTTGATGATGCGAAACGGGTGCTCCACCTTGGCACGGATGCTGGCTTTCATGTATTCGATGTTGATGGCCGTTTTGTTCTTGCGCGGATGCTGCTTCAAGGTTTTTACCTTGCCGGGACGCTCGGCGATCAGCCAGTCCACATCCACCTCGGCCAGCTCCTCGCGCTGTGGCGCGCCTTGGTAGCCGGCATCGGCTGAGACAAATTGCTCCTCTCCATGAAGCAGATTACCCAGCTGATTGAGGTCATGCTCGTTGGCCGCTGTGGTGACCAGACTGTGGGTCAGGCCACTCTTGGCATCGACACCAATGTGGGCCTTCATGCCAAAGTGCCACTGATTGCCTTTCTTGGTCTGGTGCATCTCCGGATCGCGTTGCTGCTCTTTGTTCTTGGTCGAGCTGGGTGCCTCAATGATGGTGGCATCCACCAAAGTGCCTTGGGTCATCATGACGCCTGCTTCGGCCAGCCAGCGATTGATGGTCTTGAACAATTGACGGGCCAGTTGATGCTGCTCGAGCAGGTGGCGGAAATTCATGATGGTGGTGCGATCCGGCAGGGCGCTATCCAGGGATAATCGGGCAAACAGGCGCATGGAGGCGATTTCGTACAGGGCATCTTCCATGGCACCGTCGCTCAGGTTGTACCAATGCTGCATGCAGTGAATACGCAGCATGGTCTCCAGCGGATAGGGCCGTCGGCCATTGCCCGCCTTGGGATAAAACGGCTCGATGACAGCGGTCATATTCTGCCATGGCAGAATCTGCTCCATGCGGGAGAGGAAAATCTCTTTTCGGGTCTGACGGCGCTTAGTGCTGAATTCACTATCGGCGAAGGTGAGTTGATGGCTCATGATGTCCCTCTGGGATGCGCTCCGGATGAACATGATGATCTCATATCAGGAACTTGTTCGCACCTTCCCTAACTTTGCAACAGTGCCGATAAAAATATATCATCATGAACAATAAAACTGTCTGCTTACATAAACAGTAATACAAGGGGTGTTATGAGCCATATTCAACGGGAAACGTCTTGCTCGAGGCCGCGATTAAATTCCAACCTGGATGCTGATTTATATGGGTATAGATGGGCTCGCGATAATGTCGGGCAATCAGGTGCGACAATCTATCGATTGTATGGGAAGCCCAATGCGCCAGAGTTGTTTCTGAAACATGGCAAAGGTAGCGTTGCCAATGATGTTACAGATGAGATGGTCAGACTAAACTGGCTGACGGCATTTATGCCTCTTCCGACCATCAAGCATTTTATCCGTACTCCTGATGATGCATGGTTACTCACCACTGCGATCCCCGGGAAAACAGCATTCCAGGTATTAGAAGAATATCCTGATTCAGGTGAAAATATTGTTGATGCGCTGGCAGTGTTCCTGCGCCGGTTGCATTCGATTCCTGTTTGTAATTGTCCTTTTAACAGCGATCGCGTATTTCGTCTCGCTCAGGCGCAATCACGAATGAATAACGGTTTGGTTGATGCTAGTGATTTTGATGACGAGCGTAATGGCTGGCCTGTTGAACAAGTCTGGAAAGAAATGCATAAGCTTTTGCCATTCTCACCGGATTCAGTCGTCACTCATGGTGATTTCTCACTTGATAACCTTATTTTTGACGAGGGGAAATTAATAGGTTGTATTGATGTTGGACGAGTCGGAATCGCAGACCGATACCAGGATCTTGCCATCCTATGGAACTGCCTCGGTGAGTTTTCTCCTTCATTACAGAAACGGCTTTTTCAAAAATATGGTATTGATAATCCTGATATGAATAAATTGCAGTTTCATTTGATGCTCGATGAGTTTTTCTGATAGTTAGTCTTTGTAGAGACACAAACCTGAAATTCCGGACACCGCGCTTCAGGACATCTCCCTGGACGCCGATATCTGGCAGTATCCGGACGGTACTATCGAACGCCGGGCCAACGGTACTACCCTGCCCGGCACTGTTGCAAAGTTAGCGATGAGGCAGCCTTTTGTCTTATTCAAAGGCCTTACATTTCAAAAACTCTGCTTACCAGGCGCATTTCGCCCAGGGGATCACCATAATAAAATGCTGAGGCCTGGCCTTTGCGTAGTGCACGCATCACCTCAATACCTTTGATGGTGGCGTAAGCCGTCTTCATGGATTTAAATCCCAGCGTGGCGCCGATTATCCGTTTCAGTTTGCCATGATCGCATTCAATCACGTTGTTCCGGTACTTAATCTGTCGGTGTTCAACGTCAGACGGGCACCGGCCTTCGCGTTTGAGCAGAGCAAGCGCGCGACCATAGGCGGGCGCTTTATCCGTGTTGATGAATCGCGGGATCTGCCACTTCTTCACGTTGTTGAGGATTTTACCCAGAAACCGGTATGCAGCTTTGCTGTTACGACGGGAGGAGAGATAAAAATCGACAGTGCGGCCCCGGCTGTCGACGGCCCGGTACAGATACGCCCAGCGGCCATTGACCTTCACGTAGGTTTCATCCATGTGCCACGGGCAAAGATCGGAAGGGTTACGCCAGTACCAGCGCAGCCGTTTTTCCATTTCAGGCGCATAACGCTGAACCCAGCGGTAAATCGTGGAGTGATCGACATTCACTCCGCGTTCAGCCAGCATCTCCTGCAGCTCACGGTAACTGATGCCGTATTTGCAGTACCAGCGTACGGCCCACAGAATGATGTCACGCTGAAAATGCCGGCCTTTGAATGGGTTCATGTGCAGCTCCATCAGCAAAAGGGGATGATAAGTTTATCACCACCGACTATTTGCAACAGTGCCATAAAAATCGACAGTGCGGCCCCGGCTGTCGACGGCCCGGTACAGATACGCCCAGCGGCCATTGACCTTCACGTAGGTTTCATCCATGTGCCACGGGCAAAGATCGGAAGGGTTACGCCAGTACCAGCGCAGCCGTTTTTCCATTTCAGGCGCATAACGCTGAACCCAGCGGTAAATCGTGGAGTGATCGACATTCACTCCGCGTTCAGCCAGCATCTCCTGCAGCTCACGGTAACTGATGCCGTATTTGCAGTACCAGCGTACGGCCCACAGAATGATGTCACGCTGAAAATGCCGGCCTTTGAATGGGTTCATGTGCAGCTCCATCAGCAAAAGGGGATGATAAGTTTATCACCACCGACTATTTGCAACAGTGCCGTCCAGCGGATATCAGCGCTGAAAGATGATGGCTGAGCGTGGAGGCAGGAATCTCAAGGTGCTTCTGCAGTTCGCCAACCGGCAGGCCTTCATGACCCGCCCTGACCAGCTCCCGGTATATGCTGAGACGTGTCGGGTGGCCCAGTTCTCGAAGTGCGTTTGCAGCAGTGTTTAAATCCATAATACCTCCTTTATCTATATTTCCAGAATAATAGAAATATAGCCTGCGTCAATCGTTTCTGCCGTGAGGGTACCGCTTTCCCAATCATGCTCTGTCCGCCAGGTTATGGGGGGCAGAGCCAGAGCACTACCGAAATCCTTGCGAATACCCGTGCAGGGAATAATTTCCGCCCCCTTTATGGCCGGAAAAAAAACTGATAAACGTCGCCTTTTCAGAAGGTTGCTTTCTTAACGTGGTTTTTCGCATGGTTGGACCTCAGACCCCATATAGGCAGCGCTAAGGGCAATCCGTGGGTACAGGATATTAACCACCGCGTTACTTTGTGGTTGCCCTGGCGGATAGGCTTTGTACGAGGAGGGAACCATTCTATTGCCAGCGGCGTTCTGGCCGGTGAGGGTGAGGTAATACCCGATACGGTTTATGATATGCGGTATTTGCTCGATATTGTCAGCACTGACGGGTATTACTGGTACATGAGCGGGAAGATCTGCGAGAGAGTCAGTGACTACCGTACAGCCGCCTTTTTTGAAATAGGCCGCCTGCTTACACTGTGATTCCTTCAAAATATCTCAACGAAATTTCCCGACACCTGTTTAAGCTATCTTGCTGATATTTCTGTTTTTCGATTTTTGCCGGCGCGATGCCGGCGACGTTGGCCAGCTGCCCCGTGCGCGATACTGAGATCAGTTTCTTTGAACAAAAAAAACCGCCTTTCGGCGGTCAGTATTCAGTAGCTGGAACGGTAGTCTCTCCCCCGATTCCAGCGGTCTTGCCAGTGTTCGAGGAATGATTCAGCGAGCTTAGGCATGTTCCAGATCACCACCGCATTCTCCGAGTTTTTCGTTTCGGCCGCTTTGGTGAAATTAAAGCTGCCAGTTTCAACGGTCACATTATCCACGATGATCACCTTGTCATGCTGGATAGGGAAATCACTGTCAGTACGCAAAGGGATGCCGCTGTTCGCTATGTAGTTCATGGCCGCAATGCTGGCGCGCCCCGTATTGCCCCTTTCATCAATTACGATTTTCACATCAACTCCCCGTTTTTTGGCTGCTACCAGTGCCTTCATAATATCCGGGGCGGTAAAAGAATAAGCCATCATCCGTATCGAGGTTTTTGCGGAGTCAATGGCGCTCAGGACGAGAACGCGGGCGCTTCCTTCAGGCGAGTAGCCAACCTGAACGGATGGTTCCACCGCAAAGGCGGGCAGGGCGGCTGTCGTAAATGCTGCGGCCAGAAGCCAGGTTGCTAAGTTTTTCATTACAGGCTCCCGTTCACACACTGCATTTTATATTCAGGGTCAAAATAAATTTCTTTGATTTTCCGCTTTTCCATATGCACCACAACGTCAATGGTGGAGTAGAGCATTCGCATAATATCGCTCATATCGAGCATACGGCCGATAGGGGTCGCTTTGATAAGCAGCCCAATACGGTTAAAGGCATCGCGCGCAGAGTTAGCGTGCGTTGACATAACACCGCCTGGATGGCCGGTATTAAGTGCTTTAAGATAATCCCACGCAGCATCATCCCTAAGCTCAGTCATGATGATACGGCCCGGTGTCAGACGCATACAGGCTCGCAGGGCATCAGTGGCGCTGACGCGGCCGATCTTTCCTGCATCGCCGTACATCATATAAACGGCTTCTACAACGTGATCGACCGTGACTTCGTGAACGTCCTCTAAAATAATTACACGCTCGTCTTTATGTAGCGATTTTAACAGCGCGCGCGTGAGTACCGTTTTCCCCGACCCGGTTTCACCGCAGATCACGATAGTGCGTTTCTTCTCAACGGCGGTTTGCAGGAATGCGGGCCATTTTTCGCTGCTGTGCAGCTCTTTAAGGAAAAAATCATCATCCGTTAGGCTTTGCTTGCTGCCGGTAATCTTCCGGCAGTCACTGAAAATCCCCTCGCTGGTCAGCTGCTCCAGATTTTTATCGGCCGCCAAATCCTTACGAAACGCTACGGCCGTTGTACCGTCAATCACCGCAGGGGGCAGACAGATAACGCCCCTGATCCCGCCAGGCAGGATCACGTCATTAATGGCCTGCATGGTCAGCTTGTTGCTGCTCACCAACGATTTAGCAAGGTTCCTAATAAAATCTGCCGTAATTGCCGCGTTCTGCACAACCCTGCGGCCGCTGAACGTATCACAGATAACTTCCTGAAAGCAGTTAATGCGAATTTCAAAAACAGTAGGATCTTCTAAATACTCGCGCAGTGGGCCAAGTTGATAGAAAGCTGCATCAGTCATGATTACTCCTGAAGAAAAGCGGGCGCTAAGCGCCCACTTTTTTAGTTGTCTGCGAGCGTATAAACGCCGCTGAAATCGAGGTCGCGGGCAACAAAAATGCTCACCGCATCACCCTGCTGATCGTAGAGGGTAGGGGGGATAGACATGTAAGAGCGAAGTGCTTCAGACGCCAGCTGCTCACCGCTGTTTTCTGTGCTGTTGTACTGAATGTTATTACTCTGCGTCTGGTTAACCAGCGCCGTTAAGGTGTCAGAGAACAACGAAATCATGATCGCACCACGCAGACGCTCCCACATATGGGTATCCACCTGGCCCGGAATCCCCGCGCTGCCGAGTGAGTTCGTTCCGGCACTGTCAATATTAACGATTGTCCCGTCCTGGTCATTGCGGATACGCTCCCAGAGAACAAACACGCGCGCCT
Source organism: Proteus terrae subsp. cibarius (assembly GCF_011045835.1). NCBI lineage: Bacteria > Pseudomonadati > Pseudomonadota > Gammaproteobacteria > Enterobacterales > Morganellaceae > Proteus > Proteus terrae. The sequence goes on along the minus strand of NZ_CP047350.1, from coordinate 26,897 downwards.
GGCCGTCTTTGATACCACCGGTAATCTGCCCGTCAACCCATGAGCCTTTATCAATCAGCCTAACGAGTCCATCAGCTGAGTAAACGTCCTGTGAAACCCGGCAGGAAACCTGACCCGGAACAGTGGTATCCAGCTCGGTGCCGGTACCACAGGGGATCATTTTGCCTTTCGGAACAGTCAGGCTGGGATTAGCCATGACTCCAGCGCGGCTAGCCTTCAGCCTTGCAGGAGTCAGGTTTTTAGCGAGTGCTGAACTACCTTCGCTTGTTTCGTTGTCCTGGGGCTGCACTCCGGGACTATTGCTTGTAGCCGCCTGATTAGTCTGGGCCAGCTCGCCGCCCAGACGACGCTGCATAGCCAGTTCTTCAGGCGAAGGTTCTTTACGCTTATTAGAGGTACGCGCGGCGGTATTGCTGCTGCCCGCATCTGCATCTGCCTGTGCGGCAGCCTGCACAGCACGGGCATCAGTGGCGCTATTCTGCGCAGTTGCAGGTTTATTAACATCAGGATCGCTGTTAAAGCTGTAGTTTGGCAGTGTATTGGCCTGTTGCGCTTTACCACCGTCTTTATCAGCTTCAGCTTTAGCCGGGGTGCGAATTTTACCCATGACCGTAATCCCGATGAATACCAAAGCAAGCAGCGCCATCAGTATGACAAAGGCTTTCATACCAGGAGCCGAACGGCGGTTACTGCCTTTAAATCCGCCACGCTCGCTTTCGAATTCACCGTCTCCGGTGTTTTCATCGAGTTCCTGATCTACATCGACACTTTTACGGGCCATCAGTTATCCTCCCCAATTTGAACCCTGCGCACATCCGGGGAAGCCGTGCCGGTTGCTACCGCACCGGCGCCCGGCGCGAAATTATTATTACGAACGCCAACGACTTTATCGCCCAGACGAATACGCCACTCTTTAGCGACGGTTTCCACCTCGATGATGTTGCGGTTCTCACCCACAACATGAGAGTTAGGCAGCGTTTCTTTGCCACTGGCCGAAATCATGTAGACCTGCGGTAACTCCGCATTGGCCGGAAACTCAAACCGGGTAAAGCGGTAGTTATCCCAGACGTGAACCGGCTGGATGCTGCGCATTTCAGGCTGTTCGCTCATTACGTACTGATAGTTCTTCGCCCCCGCAAAAGCCGTCTGCTTCAGCTTCTGCGTAATGCGTTTTTTATCAGCCGCGCTTTTGGCTTTTTCCTGCTGCTCAAACGGATATTCATAGGTCAGCTGAAGAACGGCCTGGCGCACAGCCCACGGCGTTTCAATAAAGGATTTTGATACCGTACCGTCTGCATTTTTCTTCGTTTCTTCACCGATGAAATGGAGGACGATGTTATAGGTGCGCTTATCGGTGACGATCACCAGGTTGGTATCACTCATGGCCTGTTTCGGCTTCACAAAAAAATGGTTCATTTTGTGCGCAAACGTCCAGCTTTCAGAATCGCCAAAAGCATGAGTGATATAGGTTTCGTCAGGCGCGACAACAATGTGGGTAGCCACACCGGCGATAGCGTCAATTTTGACCACATTAACAGGGTTATAAACAACGCTTTTAATGCGATAGTCATAAGGAGAATTGCGGCCAACCTCAAGCGCCATAACGTTAGTGGCCGCGCCTCCCAGGACTGACAAAACGACTGCTGAAAGAAGTAGTTTTTTCATGGGGCAGCCCTCAGTTAACTTCAGGGTTGACGCGATAACTCGTCACGCGGAAACCCAGCGGGTTGACATAACGCTGCTCAGCATTCATCGCCAGCGATTTATATTCATACCCCATAATGGCAATCCAGCGCTGCGGCTGATCATCAACGGGATTGCTGCGCACGCGGCGAACCGTAGTAAAGCGTATCGTTGCTACGCCGTGCGGTTTATCGAGGATCACAGAGTTAATCTTCACGCGGGTCGTTTCACTGTCGCCCAGAACCTTATCAAGACCGTTGCGGCCCTTGAACTTGCTCTGGTAAGACTCTGCCACGTTCGGCGTGGACATTAAGCCAACGGCCGTTATGCTCTCTAGTTGAACGACGGATCTCTTCCGAAACTCCACGCAAAAAACCAATTACATTGGCCCGGAATGTACGTCTCTTCTCCTCTATCTCAAGCAAGTAACTCAAGTAGAAGTAAAACGGTATCGAGACGAACAATGACAAAGGGAACCAGCCTTTTTCGCTGGCAGAAACAAAGAGTCTCGGCTCAAACATTTTCATGGCGAGGGTCGCCATTAGCACAGAGACAACTACTGGAGTCACCGCCATCAAAAATCGGGAATGAAGGTACGCCATCCAGACCCCAGCGACTAAAGCTGTTAGCGAGAGGAACATAGCAACAACCAACGGGCTCGCATCAATGGCGATTAGCCCTATCTGGACGATAATGACGAAGCAAAGAAGCAATATTCTGTATAAAAATGACCGCATTCCAACCCACCTCAATCCAAGATAATCTTGCGCTTATCTTTCTGAATTTCGATAGGCTGCTCCGGTTCACTCAGAACACCCTCTGACGCTTTCAGATCTTGAATACTTGGAAAGCCCTTCCCTGCTCCTGCTTTTCTTGGTCTCTGCTCTGTTACCTCAATCGCTATTTCATCCCCCTCCCGGAACTGCGGGTAACAACCAGCGCGGTTGGCATAGCGATTCAACGACATTTTGAGCAGCCGGTATTTCTTTGGGCAGGTTATTTGTACTGACGCATCAGAGCTGCAAGCTGCGTCAAGCCGCCGGAAAAATTCCTCCGGTATCCCCTTTACAAGGAGATCGCTCAACTCATCCATAGGCCTTGAGCCGGTTGGCATCGGATATGGCAACCTCCGGTATTCTCTGTAGATGTACCGCTTGATGACGATATGAAAGACGAATGCGGCAAAGCCCCACAAAGGGCCATTAAGGAGCCCCGCAACGATAAGTAGCACCGACGGGAAGGGAACCCCTACGAAACTCGGCAGGACTTTAATCTTTACCATCGGCGTTGACCGACGCACACTCTCACTCATTTGCTGACCCTTTACGTGCAACCTTGTACTGCACTTTCAGATCGTAACCATACACTTCCTGATGAAGGACTTTCACGGGGACACCTTCAACGGTCCCCAGGTACACGCTCAGCTCAACTTCCGGAACATCGTCCCTGAGACCCAGTACATTGCGCCACCCAGTCGATGTCTTCTGGCAGTGAGCGCCCACCCTGTCATGCCGGTAGTAAATGTCTTTGTTATCTCCTTGGCAGATGAAGAATCCACTAACCTGCCCCGTCCTTAACACCCACTTGCGGTTGTGGAAGGTAGCTTCTTTCTCCACCTCAGTGGACTTGTCTATAGCCACCGGGCTTACCACCAGCTCTTGTGCGGCCAAATCAGACACAAGGCCTATTACCAACGCGGATAACAGAGCGGCCATAGCCGCCCGTGTCATCATACTGCCGCCTCGTGAGTGGCATCGGCAAAGAATTTGCCTTGTTTGTAGATCTCGTCCTTCTCGAACGAGATAGCATCCGCACGACTGCTGAATGGGCCATAGCTTTTACCGTCGATCAGCACCTTCCACTGGCAACGCCAAACACGAGTCCATGCCGCAATCTTTGACTCGTCTGAACAAAGTCCGCGAATAACATAGAACGCAATCATTAGAATGCCGCTCGTCGGCACGATGCGCGAAACCCTTGTTTTACTGTATTCCTGCACTTCAAGGCCTTTGAAGGAAACCTCATCGGCAAACCCGCAGACCTCACCATTTTTGATTACGATGCGCTTTTTGCTCATAACCGACCCCACTAATCCAAAATAATTTTGCGCTTGCCTGGCTGTACTTCGATTGGCTCTTCCTTTTGCACCTTTGGTGCCGGAGCTGATGAGCTGACAACCACCGGTTCTCTTTCTGTGTTTTGTTGCTGGCGCTCACGGAGTTCATCCACTGAGGGAGGCTCATTGCTTGGTCGTTCAGCCCTTTCTGCACGTCGGGCTTCTCTTAACAACTCATCAATTTCGGAGTCGCTCCGGTTATTCATAAAAGCTCTATAGGCAAAGAAAATCAGCACCGGTACTATTGCCACCAAGAAGAAAGGAAATGAGCTTCCGCTATCTTCCACTGGCTTGGTACTGGCCGCGCCTGTATCGAATACGGTACGAATAACCGTTGGCGCGGTCATGATCATAATTGCAGGCATTATCCCCATCACAATTCCTGATGGGCTCTGCCTCATAATTCCACTAGCAACCCCAAACACCAGCATCAATCCCGCTATGACTTTGACGAAAGAGCTATCCATTAGACCGATCATGGAGTCACTTACCTCCTCGAACGGACTTTGAAACGCACTGGTATTGCGGTCAGTGTCTTGTGCAGCATTAATCTGCTTGGGAGGTTCACTCTTTGGTGCAGTCACTATGGATGACGCTGATTGTTGGCTGGCAGCCTTCTGCGTTTCACCATCCTGCTTGACCACCCCCAGATCCTGAGTTTTGACGTGCGTTTGTGCTGGTGGTGCTAACTGGTATTTGACTGCCAGGTTGTTGCCGTGGACTTCAATGGTTTGCAGGGAGATGGGTTTACCTTCCAACTTGGTCAGAGCTTCTTGGAGCGGCAGCTCCTGAGCATCAGTCATACCGCCCATAAAGCCATTAAACCCGTCATCATGAATACGGCATCGCAGCCTTCCCGAATAGCTACGGTATTCACCTGGGCAAACAAAATAGCCGCCCTGAGGGCCATCCAGTTTGCGCCATTTATTGCTTTTGAAGGCCTCCACTTTGGTCACAACTGGCTGACCGTCATGGTAATCAATGACCGTTTTGCTCTCCGGGCCAGTGTCCTCTATCTTCTTGCTGCCTGAGTCATCTGAGAGCATTTGCCCCACCATAACGCCAGTCACAAAGTCACTGGCAAAGGCCGCAGGAGCTGCGACCATGAGACCAACCAGCAAAAGAAGGGGGACGCGCCCTGTCCTTCTCATCACCATTCGTTCTGTTCCGTTTCGTGCTGGGTTTGACCAGCATTGAAGTGGTACTCGGGTTTCAGCTCTTTTTCTTCGACTTCGAGCTCTTCCGGGCGAATACGCTGTTCCAGCGCTTCACAGGTCTTACCCTGAAACCCCGTGAAATCGGCAGCAATCTTGCCGCCCTTGATCTTGATGTTTACCTTTTTCACTTTGTCACCTCGTCGTTAAGTTCAACTAATCTGATTGCCTTGGCGCTATTACCAAACAGCTTCCTCAGCTTCCAGTTCCAAAGTGCCATCGTGATGCTGCTTCACCGTCACGCTGAAACCTTCCTCTTTCAACTGCTGCTCGTAGTGGAAGGCAATGTAGCGATCCTGCACCTTGCTGCTTGCCTGCTGCGTCCAGCGGCCATAAGAGCCGTAGTTTTCCTGGTACTGCTCCCAAACACCGTTTTTTTCCTTGTAGCCAATCCGGTGCTCCTTGTTGTTCTGGTCGATCAGAACAATCGGGTATTTCTCGAAGGTGTAGCCAGCGCCCACGCGGTACAGCTTTTCGTTTTCAACAACAACGCCAACTCCCTCCAGAGCCTTCAACAGCAGCTCTTTGTCTTTGTAGGCGACCTGCACCTTGCCTTTTACGATATGGCTCATCTCATCACTCCTGAGTTGTTTCGGGTGTCATGCCGTGTTCCGACATAACAAAGTTAAGCGCGGCAATGGAATAGTCTTGCCCGAGAGAAACTTCGATCTTTCCTTCTTTCTCCAGCTTTCGGCCAAGCTCGGTAAGGTTTTCCATCATGGGGATGAGCTTGAACAACGAACTCATGTAGGTGATCGATGTGGAAACGTCTCGGGCGAACTGGTCCAGCACCTTACTCTTGTCGATAACCAGAGGCTCTGGTCTATCCACTCCATCTTTTTCTGACTGGAGTTTGCTGCACAGCTTGAGCAGCTCAATCCCCTTCTCAATGTCTTGTTTGTACATAACGGTCAATTCTCCTCTCTGCCGTTTTGATGCTCTCTCCTGGCCGCACCAGCTCGCTCCCTAGCCCACTCAGCTAGAGCATTGATTAAGTCGCTGACTTCTGAGTGGAATATCAATGACACAGCAAGAGCAGTCCAAAAAATCCACTCCATCGCTTAGTCCTCGATGGCAAGTTTGCGTCCAGAGCCATTCTGCTCTTGAACATCGAAGTTATTGGCCGGATAGAAGCCTTGATCCCGCAAACTGCGAATCTGGTTGATGTCTTCCCGGCGAGTTTCACTGGTCGGGGTAATGCGAGTGACCGCATCCACCAGCGCTTCATTGTTGAGCTCTTTGTCCTGAGCGTTCGCCAGATACATCGCGTCAATGACGGCCTGTTCAATCTCTGCCCCGGTGTATCCCTCGGTGGTACGAAGTAGCGTAGGCATATCGAACGCGGCGATGTTGGCCTTCTGCTTGGCGAGGTGGATCTCAAAAATCTTCTGGCGCTCAGCCACACTTGGCAGATCAATGAAGAATGCTCGGTCCCAGCGGCCAGCTCGCATCAATTCAGGAGGCAGCGACTGAACCCGGTTGGCCGTCGCCACAATGAAGATCTTCTTCTTGCGCTCTTGAAGCCAGTAGAGGAAAGAGCCCAGCAGGCGCTTGGATACTTCGTGTTCGCCATCGGCATTACCAAAAAACTTCTCCATCTCGTCAATCAACACAACAACGGGTGCGATCTGCTCAATGGTCTGCAATGCACGATTGAACTGGCGCTCGGTTTCACCGAGATACTTGCTATAGAAACGGCCCATATCCAGGCGAACCAAGGTAGTGCCAAGTACACCGGCAGCGGCTTTTGCCGTCAGCGATTTACCACCACCAGGTACACCGGCCAGAAGGACACCTTTTACCGGAAGGTCTTTGTCCCAACCGGCTTTACGTATCTGGAGGAACTCCTTGAGGTTTTCGAGACCACCGACATTCCCAATATCAATGGCCTCAAGCACATCGAGGCCGACATCACGCAAGATGTGAGCTTTTTCTTTTCGGATCTCGCCCAGGTATTCTTCACCCTTGAATTTCAAGTAAGCGGAGTAGGTGAAGACGTTCTTCATCTGGGTGTGTGACAAGCCCAAGGCGTGGTTTGCGATGACAGCACGTTCGTTGCTCTCGAAGACTCCACCATCTTTCACGTTATCTTCACAGGTCTGGAGCAGTTTCAGGATTTCCTGATTGCTCATAGCCGGGAGATCGATGTGATAAACGAACTCTTCATTGAAGACGTCTTTGCCAGCGATGATGTAGTTGATCCCCTCATTCTCCAGATAGGTCAGTGATGACTTGAGGGCTGGGAGTGTTTCCGGGTTTGCACGTTGGCGGTCGAAAAAGAAAGTGTCGAACACGACAACTCCGTTTTTGGAGGACTTCTTGGACTCGTCCACCATTGCCTTCATCGTGCCTGGATCAGGCAGCTTCTTGAATGGCATTACAATAAAGTGCTTGCCGACTTTCTTTGCAATGTCAGAGAAAACGCTCTCTGCGCGGCCCAGCTCAAAAGTGCTAACGTTGATGACTGGAAAGGACAACTTGATTGGAATCTCAAGTTTGTCCATTTGCTGTGTAATATCGCTCATCGCTTATCCTTTAAATAAATTTCGACTTGTTGATCACCTCACATCATAAGTTCATTTTATGATGCTGTAAATATCACCTTCCAACTCTGTAGCTGTTCACGGCGGACTCAACGCGCTTGACTGACACGTCTATACCATTTGTCACCAGCAACTCATGCACTTGGCAACAGGCCTGTTGTTTCAGGCCAAAGAACTCTTCGTTAACACGGGCATACTCTGCTGCCGAATTGGAGGCGGCTCGTCTTAGATCTGGCATCAGAGATTCAACGCGAGACTCTACTTTGTCCAGAGAGGAACTGGCAGACGACAAGCTGAACAGCGAGAAGACGCTCCCAAAGTCGAAACCATCATTCAAACCGGCAAAGTCCATACCCAGATCGATAAACTCAGTTGCCATTGAGTGGTGCAGTGAGCCCACAATGTCACGATGATCCCCCAGCGCATTTGCGAAGGCTTTCACAGCTCTCTTCGCATCGTCTATTTCACTGCTGGCCGAGGAGTTTGACATCGACGACATGACGGAAATGCCCTTGTTGTCAGTCACAAGGTCGAGAACCTCCATTGTTTGTGCTGATGAAACACTGGAAGAGGCCTCACTGATTTCACGTAAGGCTTTTTGCCCCATGTCCACCAGTCGCTTGTTGCTCTCGTGGAGTCGAGATGCGGCGTCAAGCCTATCTTGAGCTTGGGTGATTCGTTCCAGAATCTGGCTACCGTCAATCGCTTGCTTCACGGCCCGAGAAACCAATCCCTCTTTGAGCTGGTCTCTCCCACGGCGCAAATACCGCAAATCGCTGTTATGGCCTTTTAGTGCTGAACGTATAACGGCGATGTCTCGACGAAACTGCCAGAACGTTATAATTTTTTGCCAGATCCCCAACTGAGCACGCTGTTGGCAAAGAGCTTCGTACTCTGCACCTTTCTCTTCAACCTGGCTGAGAGCTGCGGTAATCCTGTCTTGATATTGCCGGTCGTCAGCCAAGTAACTTTGAATTGCTTGTTCCATCCCGTACCCCAAAAACTTTCACATGTGAAAGTTCATTCTTTCTTTGTTCTGCCAGTACAAAGTATTTTGCCTTAGAACGACCTCACACCCCGCCCCTGCTCACGCCCATTTTGGGCAATTACAGATTCAGCATTTACAGGCTTATAATGTGATGCCGTAATAGACAAATAAAAAACGGCATAGCCGTTTTTACCTTACTTTGCTTTGCTCCGGCCCCCGCATAGTGCATTACCAATGCGTGATGAAAAATCCTTCCATTCTGGACTGTTCCGGTAGTCATCCTGTCCAGTTGCTTGTTCCTGGCTGGTCGATGCGAATTGATTGAGAGCATCCGGGCACGAAGAGCAGACCCCGATACCTTCCACTCTATTCACGCGAAGCCAGTGACACGGTTGACCGTTTTCAACACAAGCGTGATCATCGGTGCATCCGCACCCTATACATTTAGCAGTGAGCATAAGCGCCTCCCCAAGTAAATTAACAACATCATAGTATCATTATGTGATGCTGTAAATATTAAAAAGAAAGCGGCCATAGCCGCCCTTCCGAAGTAATTTTCCTTTAGTGGTTGTCTTGGCCCTGTTTCCAAGCGACGAATGCCTGCACTAGCGGTACGCCATCATCACTCAAGGCATTCCCTTCTATCCATCCGCCTCGTATGACGACAGACTGCCCTGATTCCAAGCCAAAAGGTTCCCACTCAGAAGCCACCGGGGAACCGTCCACCAGCAGGTCGAGATCTTCAATCCATTTATCCCGGCCATCCAGAGTTTTCCAAACTGAGTCATCGACCCAAAAGGCCTTGATTTGTTCTGGTGTGGCATTGGTCCAATCGTTGTCTTTCCCGTCAGCAAGTGAAAGTACAGAGTCAACCGTTTGCTGCCAGTTCGGCCAATCTTCTTCGACAACAACGCAAGTAAGCGAGCTCTTGCCATTTGCTCTGCGGCCATCATCAACCTTCCGGATCAGCCTTTCCAGTGTCGCCAGCTCCTCATCGCAGAGCACGGCCTGTGCATCGCTTATCTTTGCCACGAAGTAACGTGCTTCAAGCATCGACATAATTATTTTCCTCCCCAGGGCACAAGTTTTGTCGAATATCCAAGCATTAGTGGGTGCTTCGGGTCCCCCGAACCAGTCACGCCAAATGCCAATACCGGCTTCCCAGATGCAACGAGCTGCTCTAAAAGCCTGTCCAAATGAACATGCAAAGACTTAGGCAGCTTAGTTCGGCTCCCCCAGCAGGGCACCAAGACATCAGCATCCCGAATAATCCTTTCCAAGTGGATTTCATTTTCAGGCCCGACAGGATCAACCGCCGTAGCCAGCTCTCGAACGTCGGTCGCCCGAAAAGCAAAAGCATTACCGACTATGAATCGCCTCCCTCCGTTGACCTTGGTAAACCCTATCCACTTTCTGACCGTGTGATCGTCCTCGGTGGCCGTGGCCGTAGAGCCGTTTACACCAAAATAACCGAACACAAGGCCTTCGGGTTGCACATCCCTTTCCAGACGGTATCTGTACATGCCGCACTTGCTGATAATTGCACTCAAAGTGTCACCTCTTTTTGAATGAAAAATGCCCTTTCACAGTTGCATTTTTTAATGCTGTGATAGGATAAAAGTGTAAGTTGAAAAGGAGAGATGACCATGAAACATGTACTGAATATCGCGCTGATGGCTGTTGTTATTCTTGGCCTGGCTATGCTTGAGGCCACCAACTGGGGTTACGCAGTGCTGGCTATCCCGGCAGTGATTTGGGCCAAGTCGGTGCTCAACCTTCTGCACAAACTGCCGGTTCTGGCTGCTGCTTTTTGGATTCTGGTTGCTGTTTTCGCGTGGCAAGCGGCACTTGTTGGTATCCTGTTCTATGGCGTACTTGCGACCCCTAAAGCGCCAGCAAACACCAATGGCAAGAAAAGCCGAAAAGCCAATCTGATGGGCACTTACAGCTACGACTTTAAAACCGGCGAATGCTTTAGCTAAGACTGGCTCCACGGTTATTTCTCCTCAGCCTTCCTGATGGGCGCTCTCAGCGCTCTCAGGACAGCTTCTTCAAGAGCTGCGGCCCCTGCCCTATCACGTCGCTTTGTTAATGCCCCATATTGCTTCCTGATGGGTAGCATCAGCTCTTCGAGTTCATTGCGCTTCCTATCGTCGGCTTCAAGTTTCTCGCTTCGCGCCAAGGCTTCGGCTTGCTCGCTTTTTGCTTGCCACTCTATCTTGTCGCCTTGCACTTCCCATGCTTTAACGTAATGAGCATCATCCAGACCTTTTGCTCCGTTGTCCGAAAACGAGGCCCCTGAGTAAATGCCACCGACAACCCAGCGCCTTTTGCTTTTTCCCTTTGAGAAATACATCTCACGGCCTAAAACACCATCGCGCAAAGTGGCTACCGAGATAAATAGCCCAGCGTCCCCTTTCCTAAAGCCGCAGAACACAAACTCAAGCGGTTCGTATAAATCACTCATGCTGATCACTCCGAAGAACAGACAAGACCTTCTCAGCTCGCTCCTGGAGGTCTATGAGTTCGGCAGCATCATTACCGCTCAATGACATGTCCCCGCCATAGAGGCGATACTCAACGCTGTCCATCGCCTGGCGAAGCAATCCTAGAAGAGCATTCACGTTTGCCGGTGTTGATAGGGCGACGGCTTCACCTTTCAGCTCACGTCCATTAAATTCCGACCACTCGGCTATGCCTGTCAGTTCGCAACAATTTGAGCAGGACATACTGGCAACATTCTGGGGATCGTCTGGACAGTGTTCATTGATGACAAAGTTCATCTCGTCACTGCCGCACTTTCCACAAATGATGTGTACTTTTTTGCCCATGCTGCTGCCCTTAGTGGAGAGTCTGCTCTTCCACAACAATCATCCCGTCAACCAAGCTGATTGTGGCGGGACCGCAGTTACCCAGCACCTCAGCTTTGACTCCGTTGTTCAACGCGACATAAAGCCGTCTCGCCCCGTTGGTGACGCGGATGCCTTTCTGGTCGAGTTGTTCAAGCATTTCTTCGTAGGTAATTTTTTCGTCCATCAGTTCTCCTCAGCAAGGATCTCGTCGATGAGGTTCTTTGCTATCAATCTGGCATCCAAAGGGACAGCCAGGCTGTCAATTCTGCCTCTTTCATGGGCAACAATGAGTTGCGCCTTCCAAGCTATCCCGGAAAGAGAAGCATCAGGTTCTTTACCTGAGCTTCTCATACATCTTGCGTTTCGGTACGCCGCCAGCCACTCAGGTCTGGTTGAGTTATAACGCCCAAGGCCAGCTTTTCGTTGGAAGCACATTCATCGCGCACCTTTACAGATTCATTTTATGATACTGTAAACAATAAAAAGACACCTTGCAAGACTTTCACATGTGAAAGTTTTCTGGTTTACATCTGCTCGCTTGGATCAAACCCCAAAGCCTTGCACACGTCATCCAGGTCATCGAGCGTGAAGAATCCCAGCGTCAGTTCCCCGGAGCGCTTCGCGGGGTTATAGCGAACTTTGATAGGCCTACCCGTAGCATCGCTCATCAGGGTCTCCAGGCGCTTAATGTCTGCATCCCTGTCCACTTCTTTGCCCTTCGCTATCGCCTCAAATTTATGAACCGGTGTCCTGGTATGCAGGAGATCCCTCAGGAGCTTTTCTCTCTTGCTGAAAGGTAACTTAGCCACGGCCCTCACATGCCCCAGGGTGATCTTGCGTGGATTTCTGAGCCAGAGTGTTAGCTCTTCCTCCGATAGCGTACCGGCGCGTTTCAGGTGTGTAACCGTATAGACCTTCTCAATACCCAGATCCTCTCTGATCTGACTGTTTGAACGCCCCTCTCCGCTTAGGAACGCGACCACATAGGCCTTTTCTGCATCAGTCATGCCTGGATGCTGGTGGTAGTAGTCAATGGCTTCTCTTGCATCGAGCAGTAGGGGTAGGTTGTTCATTCAGGACACCTTTTAGTCACATGACTATATCGAGGCTTATTCTACCCCCTATTTTAGTCACATGACTACTTACTGACATTTCGGCCCCCATCGCCGCCGATTTTTCTTGATTATAGGTTTGAATCTATATAGGATTGCACCTATATTAAGTAAGGAGAAATCATGTGGGTCATCGAGACAACCGACACCTTTGATGAGTGGTTCGATGCTCTGGATGATACCGATAGAGCAAACGTGCTGGCTTCGATGATGGTGCTGCGAGATAGAGGCCCCATGCTGTCGAGGCCATACGCGGATACTGTTAACGGTTCATCCTACAGCAACATGAAAGAGCTTCGGGTCCAAAGCAAAGGAGATCCTATCAGAGCGTTCTTTGCGTTCGATCCAAAGCGTAAGGGGATTCTTCTCTGCGCCGGTAACAAGACCGGGGACGAGAAAAGGTTTTATGAAGTAATGATCCCAATTGCAGACCGTGAGTTTGCGGCGCACTTGGATAAATTGAAGAAGGAGTGACGTTATGGCAAGAACTCTTGACCAAATGCTGGCAACAGAAAAGCCTGAGGTTGTTGCCAAAGCACAGAAAGCGGCCACTGAGATGTTACTGAACATCCACTTGGCAGAGCTTCGTGATCGCATGAACCTTACCCAGGGGGAAATTGCTGCATCTCTGGGTGTGAGACAGCCGACAGTCTCCGAGATGGAAAAACCTGGACGAGATCTCAAGCTGTCGTCCATTAAGCGGTACGTTGAGGCCTCCGGTGGCAAGCTACGCCTCGATGTTGAACTTCCGGACGGCACCCACTACGGCTTTGCCGTTTAACTCGATACGCCCCGTTATGGGGCGTATTACTTCTCTTGCTCTTCTTCCAGCCGTTTTCGGTATATCTCTCCTGCACGTTCCCTGCCATCGTCGGTCAGCCTAAAGGCCAGCTTTAGAGAAGCATTCCGGTACTTGTTCAACAGGCCGTTCTCCACCAGCGTGTGGCATGACGTTCGGAAGTTCGTTCCATGAATACCGCTCTGGCGAGCTGAATTGATCATCTCCAGTATTTTTACACCTGGTACAGGCTCGGCTTTTCCACCGGCCTCAATTGCGTATAGAATGAACAAAACGTCTTTTTGAGTTGACGACAATCTCATCCCTTCCCCTTATTCATGTCTGATATGAATAAGGCTCCCACGAAGGAGCCTTATGTAAACCTTATTCATGTGTCACATGATTAAGATCTAGTTCACGGAGTCTTTCAACCCCTTACCAGCTTTGAACCCAGGAATGTTGGCCGCCGCGATCTGGATGTTCTCTCCAGTCTGGGGATTCCGCCCGGTTCGCGCTGCGCGTTCCTTAACGTGGAAAGTACCAAACCCAGTGAGCGCTACTGTCCCACCCGCTTTAAGCTCCTCTGTCACTGAGTTGATCAGCGCATTTACCGCAGCTTCGGCCTTTGCTTTGCTAATGTCAGCGTCTTCGGCCACTTTCATAATCAGTTCACTTTTGTTCATCGTTATTCCTGTTTGTTTTCTTGGTTACTGTTTACACCTGCATACTCTGGGGTGTGGTTAGTGCTTTCTTCGCCACTCCCAAGGGGGAGTTCTCTCCGATTCCGGTAATGCCCAGAGACCTCGCTTATCGGCTTTGGCTTCGGCCTCCAGCTTGAACAGCTCCGGTGTTTTGGCGTACTGCCGGTACACCCACGCACTCCCAGAACGGACCATTTCGGCATTGACCCATTTGCCATCGACATAAAGGTTGGCGACCAGACGGCCATAACGGTCTTTGTCGATTTGCTCGACTTTAATCATTCGACCAAACACCAGATCGGACAACGCCTGTTTCGCCTTTGAGCCGTAGGGTTGTTTCTTCTCTGGGGTGTCGATTTCCGCCAGCCTTACCCGGTACTGGATTTTGCCGCTCCGGCAATCTTTCCCGGAGTCACAGCTTTGTTCAGTCAGGACCTTGACCGTATCACCGTCAGACACCCCCACAACCTTCGCAGTAAAGGTTTCTGCCCATACCTGAGGGGCCACCACCAGCATGGCTACCAGGAACGCTGAAACCCCCGTATTTTTCACAAAACCTAACCTCATAATCACTCCATCCAAATTACTTTTTTTTCCCAGCCGGTAGAGCCTTGGCCCAACAGAGCCTTGTTTCATCCACCTTGCTGTCTACGATTCGACAGGCATCCCAGTTAAGAGATGACCAGTGAGCAATGGCAGAGGCCAACCAGTACCACGGTGCCGTAAACACCGGCTGGCCCCCTTCCTTCGTTTTAAATACCTGGTATCGCATGTTGATCCTCCTGTTTGGGTGAGGCTTAGGCCTCGTAATAGAAATTTTTTGTGTCCGGATAGGGTTTAAAGCAATGAGCCGTGGCTCTCCCCAGGGAAAGCACTGAAGCCTCAGCTTCCGGCGCTTCCTCAGTGTCTTCACGAAATTCCCCGCCAAGTTGCTTCACCCATTCGGCAGCGAGCTGCACACCTTCATCAAAGGGAACTTTGTTCTTTTGAAGCACATCCAGATAGGAAAGCAGCAAGCAGTGAGGCGTAATGACGGCGGTGTTCCAATCGGTTGCGAGCCGTGTTTCGTCCATATCTGCATACCAGGCATCAACCTGATGTTTCAATCCGATCTCGGCCATCATGCCGTGCTTACCGGCGACCTTTCTGCCTTCCTCTACCACATCAACCGGGGCGTCCCAGTAGAGGACTCCCCCGTCCGCTTCTTGGGTCGCACAGGTTGCACCTTGCGGCCAATGCCTCCGTTCCATAACGAGCTCGCAGAGCGTTTGGTTGCCTACAGGAGCCTTGTAGTCCTCATCGAGATTCACCACGATGGTTTCCGGCTCCTGTTCAACCGGTGGCAGGTATCTGGCGACCAGAGGCATTGTCAAAATCACAGCCCCATCCATGTGAAAGGATGTTGGAGCCTTCACTATTCGGTCCATTACCCAGCACCAAGCATGAAGCAACCGATCCTCTACCTTGTCGTCAGCCTCAATCTCTTGAACGAACTGGTTGAAACGAACCTGACTATCCAGAAACAGGCCTGTGCTCTGACACTTATCGCTGATCGTATGAATGAGCTCCGCCTGCTCCAGAAGCATTTCTCGGGTGACTTCCTCCACATCACCAAATGCGTCAAACAACTTTGTCATGTAGTCACGAATTTGCATGTTCTTCCCCCTCGGCATCGAATTGCTTTGCAAGCTCAGGATCACCGGCCCAGCGAAGGGCGTCTCCCATATGCGTGAAAGCGCGTTTATTGTTATCCTGCTTATTCACCCTGACCGGCGTCTTTTGGTCACGAGGCTGTAGTAGCCAGTACCCGGCCTCTTCCCTGATTAGTTCTGCGGCCACCAGAAAGCCGTTCTTCGTTGCAATGATCATCATCAGCTCCCGTGGTTAAGCCAGTAGGCATAGATAGTGATGGCAAGGCCTCCCGCGAGCACAATGACTGCGGCGGTACGCTGGACCCACTTCGATGCACCAAACCGCGCCAGGTGTCTCCCCAGGAACTGGAAAGGTGCTGTCTTTCCGATAGCGCGAATCACCCAGGAGATTGCCAACAGAAGGATGGCTGTGGCCGGGTATATACCAACCCCTAAGAGATTCATCTCTCCGACCGCGAGCTGATAGATGAATGCCAACAGCATGGCTACCGCAGTCAATACAGCTACAACCTTGGTCCCGTTTCGCCAGTCCCACGCTCGACGTGCGTCACTGGTAAAACTCACCATCGAGACAAGGAACGGCATAAATGGCAGGTTCATGCTGGTGGGTTTATCCATGAATGCGTCAAGACCCACAAACATGGCCGTCATCACCACATAGAACAACAGGGCGGGGACAAGCATGTCGCGTAAAGACCGAACCTGGTTGGCGTTCGCGTTTTGAGTATTCGTCGTCATTGTGTTTGCCCCTTCAACATTCCCCATAGCTGACGGTGAAGATCAGCGATTACCTTGTACGTCCCCTTCACTGCTGGTTGCTCAAGGGTCTTGAGCATCCACAAAGCAATAAACAGGCTGGAAAGCAGTGCCACCACCAACTGGATGTTGTGGCTACTCAAATAGACGGCATAGCCGTTTAGGCAGGCACTCAATAGCAACCAGACCCTGGCCGTCATCAGCCCCCAGCGGTGATAGGTCACGAGCAGGTAGGCTGTTACGACAGAACAGAGTGTCATGGCACCAGAAGTGGCTAGGTAAACGACCCATGTACTGGCCTCGCCAGTGACGTAAGTGCCACCAACGGAGAAGGACAAGCCAAAGATCCAAATTGCTGCATTCCGGAGTAGGGCATCAACAATGATGTAACTAGCAGCGAGATTGATAATTCCGCGTTTTAGCATTACCCCCTCCCGTTATTCTGATACCTGCCCAGCTCAGCCCTGAGCCTATTAATTTCTTCCGTGGCTTCGGCCAACTGCTCCCGATACTTCTTGAACTGCTGATATGAATGCCAGGACTGTCCTTTCGATACTGACTTCGTGATGGCGGCGACCTCATCCGGCGTCAACCGGGTGAGCTGCTCTTCCGGATAGATCAGGATGGTGTTGCTGTCCCAGTCAAAGCCTGCGTGAATAGCTTTCACCCCCACTGTAGGGGTTCCACCAATCCCACCTGGCTGGTGGATGACAAGCCTCAAAGGCGCTGAGGCCTTGTGTGGATGAAGGCTATCGAGAGCCTCTTTTGCTTCTTGTAACTCCATAGATTCACCTCATAGTGAAATCAGGCCCCGGAGAGCCTGACTTTCACATGTGAAAGTTAATTTGCCTTCTGCTGTCTGGCAGAAACCCTCAAGGCCAGCGCCTTTTGCATGTCGGGCTGCTGGAAACGCACCTTGGTCCGATCAGGCCAACTGTCCATTTCATTGCACCGCAGGGTGTCTATGGCCGCATCACGGTAAACCTGATAGAAGTCGGTTCCACCTATGGAGTTAATTGCCATCATGGCGGCAAACATCGGGTTACTGTTCATGACGCTTGTAAGAGTCTCGGGGGTCATTGGGGTGTCGCATGACTTGTTGAGGGCAACCAGCAGGTCATTACCAACCAGGGCACAGGCAGCGCATACCTGTTTGGTATCATCCAAGGCCTTCGCGTATTCGTTGTTTGGCTGAGGGACGCTTGAGCAAGCCGACAGGACAAGCAGCCCCGCCAGAAGGCATCCCAATTTAGTTGTAATCTTGATCATCAGTTCTCACTCCACTTTCACATGTGAAAGTTTTTATTGGTTCGCGGAGTCGTCTTGTTGCGACTCAATCATCATTTTTCGCATCACGGCCATGATGGCTTGCGCCGGTTGAGCGCCGCCGAGAAGCTGGCTCTTGCCGGTATGGTTGTCCACTACAAAAGTGGCTGGTGTCCCGTTGACGCCATAGCTCTTGGCTTTCTGGATGTCAGCTTCAACCTTGTCTTCGTACTTTCCTGAGCCGAGGCACTCCCGGAACGCATCCAGATCAGCACCAACACCAGTGACAACAGAGGCCAGGTCAGCAACACCGCCACCATTCCCCTGGGTATGGTGGAAAATGTCGTTAACGAAGACCCAGAAGCCACGGTTGCCCTTCTGCTCAGCAATACATTCAGCGGCCAGAGCTTCCTTGTGAGCTGCCGGGTTATGGAAATCGAGAGGCATGTGCTTCCACTGCCAATTCACATTGCCTTTGCTGGCATCCACAATTTGTTTGGGTGTGTCGTGGAATCGCTTGCAGAATGGGCACTCCATATCGGAGAACTCCACCAGCGTGAACCGAGCACCAAGGTCCCCGTAGATGTGTTTGCCTTCTTCGACCTTCTCAGGTGCTGCCTCGAACTGGGCATACTTCTGATCGATGTCGGCTTGTTGTTTCTGCGCGACAAACTTGTTGATGCTTTCGGCCACAGCAGCTTCAAACTCTGCCTTGCTTTTGAAGGTGACGCCTTCGGCATCCTTCACCTGGTTGACCGTAGACTTCACGTTGGCGATCTCTTGCGCCAGATCCTTCTCTTTCACGAACTGGTAGATCCCGAACCCGGTTCCTACGAGCCCCAAAAGAATGGCGGCAACAACCCCGAGACGTAGTGATTTGGTACTTTGTTCTGTCATATCAAACTGCTCCTATCAGTAAACTTTCACAGCGCTGAGTTCTTGCACGAAGGAACTGGCTTCGAGCTTCGCTCGTTGGGTCAGTCGCCGGATGATGTCTTCGGTTGGTGTGTAGTCCACCAAGTTGCTCTGGTGGATGACGTCTCGCGCCACGGAGTTCAAACTACCCAGGCCATCAATCAGCCCAATGTCTTTGGCCTGCTCCCCGTTCCAGAGCAATCCAGAAAACACCTCTGGGTCGTCTTTCAGTCGATCACCCCGCCCAGCCTTCACTCGTTCGATGAACTGCTGGTGGGTTTTCGATAGAACGCCCTCCCAGAATTTCTTCATGTCAGAGGTAAGAGGGGAGAATGGGTCGAGAAGCGCTTTGTGCTCTCCGGAAGTGATAGCCCGGCGCTCGATGCCGAGCTTGTCCATCAAGCCGGTGAATCCAAACCCCGAGCTGATGACGCCGATAGAACCGACAAGGCTGGCGCGGTCAGCATAGATTTCATCCGCAGCAGAGGCGATGTAGTAACCGCCAGAGGCACCGATGTCATCAATGATGGCGTAGACCTTTTTCTCCGGATGAAGGGCTCGCTGCGCCTTCACTTCGTCATAAATCCGTCCTGCTTGAACCGGGCTACCGCCAGGGCTGTTTATGCGAAGCACGATAGCTTGTGAGTTCGGGTTGTCGAATGCAGCTTGGATGGACGGGATAAGGTGATCAGCATCGGCCAGAGTGCCAGCAGCAATTTCACCACGGATGTTGATATACGCGGTGTGAGGGGCTCCTGCCTTGGCGCTTTGCCACGGCATCCCACCCGGATTAGATGCCAAAATGATGAAGCCGATCATGAGAAGCACGAAACCAGATGCGCGAAGCACACGCAACATGGTCCGCCAGCGCCGGTCTTTCACCTGCTCTTTATGCAGGGTGAACATGTACTTCTCAATGAGTTCTTTCTCCCAGGGGATCTCTTTGTTTTCTGCCATTAGTTTTTCCTTTTGCATGTTTCGATTATCAGTCCCCAGAACTCTTCATCAGCGCTATCAGCCCGGTCTTTGACTTTCTGGTAAACAAGGTTGGTGTTGAGCTGATGCTCACGACAGAACTGAGCAATGTTGCTGTAGGTCCTGTCCAGATAGGTGAAGGGTTTCCCTTTACCTTTTTTCTTGGCGAGGATGAGCTTCCACTCATCATTGGAGAGTTTGTCTGCGGCCTTCCCGGTGTCCGCAATGCGCCTACGCACCGTTACCGGATCAAGTCCATGTGCTCTGGCTATGCTGGCAACGCAGTTGAACTTCCGACCGTCAATCATGACAGTAGGCAAATCACCAGCGGCAGCCTCCTTGAATCGGAAACCTCTGTAACCTGGTTTGAAGATCCCAGGAGCAAGTTGCTCACGGAACTCGATTGCTTGTTCTGACCTGACAAACTTGCTGTCGATTTTGCCGAGCATGTACTTAGCCCGAGCGATTACCTGGTAAAGCGTCTTCTCCAGGAGCATGGCGTCAGCAGCTCGACTCGGAAGACCTATGTCGTCTTCTTGCTCGATACCCAACATTTCTGCATGGCTGGAGCCTTCTGCATGTCGGAAACAGCCGTCGTACTCAAAAAGAAAGGAGGCCAAACCTCCTCTCAGCTTTGCTTTGAACCGGGTGTTGGCCGCGTTCTCTGGCGCTGGTGCCAGCTCGGACACTTCAAGCCCTAAATTTGCGGCCAACTTCCGCAGGTCTTCCTCTCCAATTCGGCATCCAGGCTGCATAACCTGCGCCAGAGCAGATTCATCAGCACATCCGCGTTCTTTCAGCTCAGCCAAGAGGTAGGGAACTCGTACTACCCCCATAAGCTCAAGCTCCCTGAATCGCGTGGACCACCAGCTCACAGAGTTTCCCGTACACAGGAGCAAGGCAGAGTGAAGCCATCACCATGCCAAAGGCTTTCGATGGAGCCTCTTTGGCGAACTTGGTCAACCACGGCATCATGCCGCACAGAGCAGCAACCATAGCGCCAGCCACCCCCAGGGAAGGGAATGCCATCACTTGGGCCAGAATGAAGAAACACTGGGCGTATGCCGCATGGGTCATCGCCTTCTTATCTGCTGCCGTGAACTCCACGGCATCTACGCTTTTGACTTTTTCCATCACATTGTCCTCATGCAACATCAGGTTTTCCGAAAAATTTCTCATACACTTCGAGGTCGAAGGCCAGCATGGTCTTTGCCGCCTTTTCACTAAGCTGGTGGAGGCTAAGCATCTGAACCTTGTCAGTGCCGGTCACTTGCAGATCCACCGCGAACCACGTCCCACCTTTGGTCACGGCCAGAACTTGCACCGCCCAGGGCTTATCCAGTCGTTCGGGCGGAGTGATCATGTTCGACACTTTGGCGACCGTCGCGGTTGAACCTACCCAGTGCTTGTCGAACGCAATGACGTTCAACGCTTCAAACGCATCCTTCGCAGCTTTAAACCGGCTCCGGACAGCATCTTGTTGCTTCCAAGCCATGAACTGGAGAAGGGTCATTCCACCAGCCATAAGGGTGAGAAAACTCAAGCCATTGGCGGCAGCTACGACCGTCGCTACCAAGGACCCCAACATGACGAAGCGGTTATGTTTAAGCTGGGCCACTATTCACCTCCTATACCAACCAGCGTACAGGACTTTTCAAAAATGCAACCCCGCCTAGCTGCCCAATTCGGGCAACCCTGATTCAATCCAGAACTTTCACATGTGAAACTTTCCGCCACAGGAACAGGAGGTTTTTACCTGACCAGAACGGATGGATTGATAGCGGTGCCACAGCTTGACCACTTCTTTTTCGCTGAGAAGGTTTGTCTTGATGTAACGGACTCTATCCCCGTCCGCTGTCTCAACAACGGTTCGGACATAGCCGTACTTGGCAACGGGTGCCTTGTACTTGTGTGACAGAATTACCCGGTAAACCGAGAGCTGGATAATGTCCGACTCATAGATGTGGTTTACCTGGCGCAGCTTGGTGTCCAAGGGAATGAGAACCCCATTCTTGGTTTGGTACACCTGATCAACCCTGCCGTGCATGGGCACCGGCTGTGTGGTTGATATGTCCTGTTCGGACAAAAACAGAGTGGCCGAGCGCAGCTCATAAGGCATGTTCTCTGATTTCCACCACGCCCAGGTGTCTCCAATGCCGCGTTTGCGCCATTGGTCCACTTTCGCAATGACGAAAGGGGCGATGATCAGGACGAATATCCAGAGAACTGGCTTCATGACTACCTCCGGCCCCTAAACCACTCTGGATGATTGGATACATCCATGCTCTTAACCTGTGATGAGAAGACCAGTAGCTCTTGGGTCGTCAGGACGGTCTCAGGAGCCCGAGCGATGAAAGGTCTCAGCAATTCAGAACCCGCATAGATATTGATGACCATATGCAATCGCTCTGTTGCTCCAGAAACTCTCCGCCAGCTCCGGTAGGTTTCTGTTGATTTGGCATAGCCAACCAAGGCAGGAGCCAGCGTGTCGGACTCCTTCGTATTCAACTTCCCTTTTGCTGCCTTCGATACGAACTCAGCGATCACCGAAGCCAGCATGTCGGAGGTAAGGTGAAGCGGCAGCTTTATCGTGTCGAAGTCAGCCTGCTTGATGGTGAACAGGCGGATGTGATCGTTGCGGTAGTCACGCACATAGATGACATGACTCTCAAATGGGTTGGAGTGGTTAAAGGCATCCATACCCCAGCCTGCGGCCTCAAGATGTGCGTTTGATACTGACTTGTCGTAATCAAATTCCACGCTATTACTCTCCGTCTTGTCGTTCAGGAACTTTCACATGTGAAAGTTTTCCGTCGGTCATGATGTCCAGGACGGCTTTGCCCAGTCTCATCCCTTTATGGTTTTGAACCGGGTCTCCCTTGTAGAAAAGTCCTGGCTCGTTATCGGGATGGAATACCCCGTGAGGAATGTTGTCGTGATCGCCCAGCCACATGCGTAGCCTCAGATCCACCAGCCACCCATCATCCAGGACAACCCAGAAATGCGGTGTCACGATGTCCTTGGTCTGTTCGTTTCGCACAAAGCCATACATGCAGTCATGAGGTACACCCGCTTCATTGAGTAGGTGGCTTACTGCCCATGTCATACCGTCACATTCCATCTGGCAGTCATCCAAGGTCATAAGGACGGCTTCCAGTTCCCGGTGCCACTCCGTCATTTGCTTGGCCGCAGGTTTTACCACCAGCTCGTTTTTGTTTTCTGCCAAGATGATGTCTTCCTCGTCAATATTGCATTCGTCTATCGCTTCCGAACGGATGGATACCGCTTCATCCCAGTCATCGCTCGATCCGAAAATGCTCCAACCCTCAAGACCGTAATTCACCCATACGATGAACCGCTTTATCGTTTTCATGTGCGGCCCCCTTTAACCGTGCAACGTTCCCACATACTCACCCCTTCAAACCGTAACCCCACCAAAAAGCCACTTCTTGATGATTTCCAATCAGCAGCGGCAGGTTGCCCCTGAACTAACCTCACCGAAAAACCACCTTTAGATTGCTTTCTGGTGCTTATCAAGTTCTCCTGAGTGATTAGTCGTTCTGAAAACTTTACTTTTCACAGTATCATTTTATAATACTGTAAATCATAAAAACAACCCAGTAAAGAAAAAAGAGCGACTTATGTTGAGACGAGAAAACCAAGGAGATTTGTTCGATGACCAGGTGGTGTTGCCATCACTGGAGTCGGTTCTTACCGGCATATCTTCCAGTCAGCGTTGTGACGATAGAACAACGTACTTCTCCGCTCCGGATGTGGACCTGAGTTTGTACGATCACATCATTGTTTGCCTGTCTGGAGGCAAAGACTCGATTGCTGCGTACTTGCGGCTGGTGGACATGGGTGTTGATAAGTCAAAGGTGGAGTTCTGGCACCATGATGTTGATGGTCAGGAAGGCAGTTCGTTGATGGATTGGGCCTTCATGCGTGATTACTGTCGTCAGCTCGGGGAAGAACTGGGTATCCCAATGTACTTCTCGTGGCTTGAGGGCGGCTTTGAGGGCAAAATGCTCAAAGACAATGCCTATAGCCACCCCCATCGTGTAGAGACGCCTGAGGGGCTTCTGGTGCTGCCTAGAGACCATAAGCGCTCTAAGCCTGGTACGCGCCTTCGTTTCCCTCAGCAATCGCCATCACTCCAAACAAGGTGGTGCTCATCAGCCTTGAAGATCGATGTTGGCCGCAGAGCTCTTAATAACCAGGAGCGCTTCAAGGGGAAGAAGATCCTTTTCATCACTGGTGAGCGCCGGGAGGAAAGTGCAAACAGATCCAAGTACAACCAGCTTGAGGCT
The DNA here is from genome assembly GCF_011045835.1 of Proteus terrae subsp. cibarius. NCBI lineage: Bacteria > Pseudomonadati > Pseudomonadota > Gammaproteobacteria > Enterobacterales > Morganellaceae > Proteus > Proteus terrae. The sequence continues at coordinate 3,036 of NZ_CP047350.1, read as the reverse complement.
CATGCCTGTGACAGAAGATATGGGAAGACTGCACGGTTAGTTGATGCCTGGAGGCCCGTTCTTCATTGGACTGAGGAGGAGGTATGGGAAGTAATCGAGCGTCACCGCATCCTGGCCCCAGTCCCTTATCGCCTTGGCTGGAGCCGGTCGTCGTGTATGACCTGCATCTACAACTCACAGCGTATCTGGTCCACGATCCGTCACTACTGGCCTGAACGAGCTGGGAAAATTGCTCAGTATGAACAAACCTTTGGTGTGACGGTATCAAGAAAAAAAATCGACGTAATAGATTTAGGTTCTGCTGTTGCGCCGATACAGATTAGTGATGTTGAGGCATTGGAGCAGGTATCCAGAGAAGATTACACGCTCCCGATTTTTGTGCCGGAGGGGCAGAAGTGGGTTCTCCCTGGTGGCGCATTTGGCCGAGAGGCCTGTGGTTCTGATTGATTTGTGCAGAGGTGGCAATGTTGGATTTTGTTTTTTTGGTGTTTTTGGGGTTGGGCATATCTACGGTGCTGGTGCGTCGGTCTTCCCGTAAGGGGATGGATCTTGAGCTGACATGGCTCCAGTCGTTGAAGGTCGTGCTGGTTCGTGGAGCTGTTGCATTGGGCCTGGGTTTTGGCATTGGCAGGCTTGTATTGATGGGGATGCAGTATGGTTTCCTGAGTGAGTCTGTCCTGAGGGAACATGCACTTGTCTCCGTAGCGGTGGTTCTGATCTGTGGGCTTGGTTCGTTCGTTGCGTTTCAGTGGATCATCGGGAGGATCTCTGGAAGATCGATCAGCGTCGTTTCTGTGATCAAAGCTGTGATGTACGAGTCTGGTTACTTTGTGCTGTCGATGCTTATCTTGTTGGTGATACTCGTCCTGTTCGGCCTTGCATACGAGACTTTTTTCTAAAAAAACAGTGTTGATTATTTTTTGTTCAGTGATCAAAAGGATAAATATAAAGATCTTTAGATCTTTGTATAAAGGATTAAAAACGGTTAAAGACAGGTTAGGCGTTCTAAATCACCACTCAACACATTGATATTACTGGTGTTTTCATATTTATTCCGTGCAACAAACCCATAGGTTGCCGTGCAGCGTTCCCATAGGTTGCCGTGCAACGTCCCCACATACCCTTGGATCTTATCCACTGTTATCCACACGGAACCCCTCTTTTTTCCACAAAATCCTTACAAAACAGAGCTTTCGTGCAGCGTTCCCACATATCAGATCTGGTGTTCGTGCAGTATTCCCACATGTCTAAGGTCATACGTGCAGTCGCCCCATATACAATTTTCTGAACGTGCAACGTACCCACATGTCAATTTTGGTCGTTTTTTGCACCGTGCAGCGTACCCACATATGATCGTGCAGCGTTCCCATATACCAAAACCCCGTTTATGCACAGGAAATGTGGATAACTTTTGGTCTCTTTTTGTGTGCGCGTGATCACTTTATGGACTATTAGAGTCATTTTGACTGCTTTTTTAGGTTTGTCCTGATCTGTCAATCTTTGTTCTGCTTCGTCAATCGTGCAGAGTTCCCATATATCGAGAGGTTCAGGACCTGCTTTCGTGCAACGTACCCACATATCAAATCTCATAACGTGCAGGTCCCCCACATCCTCACCCTTTAACTATCAATACCTTACGGGAACCACTCTACGGGAACCACTGGAGCAGCATGGCACTTATCCTTCGTCGTGGCTTACGCTTGCACGATACTGAGACTCAGCTTGCGACTACCGTGCAGCGATCCCATATATAGAGCCCCAGCCCACGCTGCATCTGGGGTCACGTTCGCTCTATCCGTGCAGCTCCCCCATATGCGGAGGCATTCCGTTTCCGGTCCTGCCTGGTGGGCGTACCTTGTGCGCTTTCTTCTGGCATAAAAAAAGGCGCTGACGCGCCTATCTTTCTTTTCCCTGGGGGGTGGGAGATTCTGGTGGCTATCTCCCCTTACGTTGGGGTTCATCAATGATGTCGTGGTCGATCATGCCGTGCTTGATGGCCCGTAGCTCTGTCTGCTGCTTACGCTTGTTGGACGCCATCACCTGCTTCACGAAGTTCTCATGAGGCCTTATGACGTACCGCACGTCGATGACTCTGCGGCCATCCTTGATCTGGTTCGCGTCGTAGTCGCTTATGACCTCTTGTTTGATGAGGGCCTCCAGAGCGAGCTTCATGGCTCTGACGTTCTCCGGCATCCGTGGGCTCAATTCACGAGGGCTCTGGGTCAGGAAGCTGATAAGCGATGGCGTGTACGGCGAATCTGGTGATGCTTGAGTCCAGTAGTGGCTCATTCGCTTGTAGATGTACCGTGCAAGAGGGGAGCGGATTTGCATTCCGATTTTGTAGTTGTACTGACGAAACGACAGATTCATGATCGATTCGTTTACCAGCGGGTTGAACTGCACATAGCACCTGGCGTTCCCGCCTTTCTTGCGAAACTCACCTCTGGTGGTCAGTCCCACCATCGGGAAGAAGCTGGAGCTGATGAAGGCTTCACCGTCATCACTGATACATTCGAGTGTTGCGCCACGACAAACCTGGATTGCTTCCTTGATTTCGTTCAGGTTGTACCCGTGACCCATCTTCGAGAGCTCTTTCTGGAGTTCGTACAGAGTGAACATGACTCCAGCCTTGCCCTCGATGATATGGCCTTTCCCGTTCACTGCGAGCTTGCGTAGAGCATCCTCAAGGATTTCCTCTCGCTGTCCCGCGTAGATCAGCACGGTTCTTCCGTCATCCTTCTCGATGATGGCTGGCTTCACCTTCACCGTGAAATGCTGGCCTCTGATGGTGCATTGTCGTGTCACTACAGCGTTGGATAAATCTTCATGCTCACGCTTTTGGTCCCAAATGTACTTCGGCAGCGCATCGTAGATCTCGATGGTGTTGGAGTAGTCGTCTTTCTTGGCCGGAGATTCAATGATCTCAAACAGGCTCATTTGCGGTGAGTCTTTGATTACGTCGAGTTTCTCCAGGTCTTTGTCTTTGGTTCTCTTGCTCATGATTGTTCCGTCGATACTTTCTAGCTGGTGGTCCAT